>NZ_CAXTGZ010000040.1:0-19836 GCF_964243625.1 uncultured Caballeronia sp. | reverse complement strand
GTTGGCGGGGAGCGTGGATGCATCGACTGCAAAACCGTGGTTCTGCGACGTGATCACCACGCGGCCGTTTTCGAGGTCCTTCACCGGATGATTCGCGCCGTGATGGCCCGTCTTCATCTTCATGGTCCTGGCGCCTACGGCAAGACCCATGATCTGATGACCCAGGCAAATGCCGAACGTAGGAATGCCGCGCTCGATGAATTCACGCGTTGCGCGAATCGCGTAGTCGCACGGCTCCGGATCGCCGGGGCCGTTCGAGAGGAAGATGCCGTCGGGGTTCAGCGCGAGCGCGTCGGCGGCGGTGGCTTCAGCCGGCAGCACGGTGACGTGGCAACCACGCTCCGCGAGCATGCGCAGGATGTTGTACTTCACGCCGTAGTCGAACGCGACCACTCGGTATTGCGGTGCTTTCTGCTCGCCGTAGCCGCTTTCCAGCTTCCATTCGGATTGCGTCCACTCGTACTTCTCTTTCGTGGAGACGACTTTTGCGAGATCCATGCCCGACAAACCCGGAAACGAGCGCGCGAGTTCGAGCGCCTTGACTTCGTCGTCACCAGCAAGAATGCAACCGTTCTGCGCGCCCTTGTCACGCAGGATGCGCGTGAGCTTGCGAGTATCGATATTGGAAATCGCGACGACGTTTTCGGCTTTCAGATAATCGGCAAGCGATTGTTCGGAACGAAAATTCGATGCGAGCACCGGCAGATCGCGGATGATCAAACCGGCGGCATGGACTTTGGTGGATTCGACATCTTCAGCGTTCACGCCGACATTGCCGATATGCGGGTACGTCAGCGTGACGATTTGCTGGGCGTAGCTCGGATCAGTCAGGATTTCCTGATAGCCGGTGATAGCGGTGTTAAACACCACTTCGCCGATCGTGTGACCGGACGCGCCGATCGAGTGACCACGAAAGACCGTGCCGTCGGCGAGTGCGAGGATTGCGGGAGAGAATGACGGCAACACGGGAGGCTCCTTGGGAACACCCTGTTGCCGACCTGTCATCCGACCGTGGGATCGCGCGCGGCCTTGTACGTGGCGCGTGCAGACCCGCATCGCGTTTCAAGGCGTTGGCGCATCACTCGCCTTTTTCTGCCGATGCACCTTCAGTCTGAAGAAGGGCGGATCGTGCGTCAGGCGGGTTGCGCGTATCGGGCCTCGAGCGCGGCGGATGAACGGTGAGTGGGAGGTAGGCGCTAGGGTGTAGGTTGATTTGCTCAAACCTTCGAATTATAGCCCGAAATAGCCCTTCCCTCCAAATTTGAGACGTGCCGCACGCAAGACGCGTTCCAGGCTTGGAGCTGCAAACCACGCCCGGCGGCCTTCTCCGACTCAGGAGACCACGCCCCCGCGCTTTTCAAGAACGCTGCTTGGCAGCACGTACCAGATCGCGCTTGCGATCTGCATCGCGATCAACCCGCCCCATGCGCTCAAGTGCGCGGCGACCGGATAGTGACCCGCTTGCACAGGCCAGTGCGAGAGCATCGCGCCAATACCCACTTGCAGGCCGAAGATCAGGATGAACAGGACCAGCGTCAGCGTGCTGTGCGCGCGGCCGATCATGTGTGTCGGGAAATATTCAGCCATCACGGCGTAGCTCAGGATGCCCGTGCCGCCGAAAATGCCATAACACGCAATCAGCAACGCGGGAGGGATTGGCGCGCGCATGAACATCAGTACCTGGACAAGCACGAACAGTCCCATGCCGAAGCCGCAAAACGCGTAAACCGTGATGCCGCGCCTTGCCAGACTCCGCGCCGCCGCGCCGAAACTGACGCAGCCGATCATCATCGCAATACCGAGCACCGATACCAGCACAGCCGCATAGTGGGCGCTGAGGCCCATGACATCGAGCAGATAAGGTCGGATCCAGAGCGACTGCATGGCGTAGAAAACGCCCTGCGTCACCACCGAAAACGATGCGATCTTCCAGAACGCGCCGCTGCGCAAGATGTGCCACGTGCCCTTGAACTGGGTGAGCATGTCCGCTTTTCGATGCCCGTCATCACGGTGTTCAGGTGCAAACAGGAAGATCGCTGCGGCCACGGCGAGCGTCATCACGACGAGACCAAAGCAGATGTGACGCCAGTCAGTCACGCCCAGCGTCCAGGCAAGCGGCGAGCCGACCACCACGCCGCCAAGACCGCCGACTGCCATGACAAAGCCGTTGACCATCGGCAATTGCGCAACGGGAAGGATCTGGGCGAGCGCCTTGAACGCCGCGCTCATGCACACGGACACGCCCACGCCGATCAACAGGCGCCCTAGCATCATCCCGCCGATACCCCGCGCCGCGCCAAACACGCCAATCCCGAGAGCCGCGAACAGCAGCATGCCGGCGGTGACACGGCGCGGCCCAAACCGGTCGAGCAACATGCCTACGGGAATCTGCGCGGCCGCGAAGCCGAGAAAATACAGCGATGTCAGCAAGCCGAGATCGGCGCCCGACAGGCCCAGATCGTGTGTGATATACGGCGCGAAGCCCAGGTTCACGCCGCGGAACACGTACGAGACGAAGTAACCGGCCGAGAACAGGAAAAACACGCGAAGACGAACGGATGACGTCATGTGCAGCGCAGGGCTTTTTTGGAATTGAAGCGGAAGTTTAACTTGCCGGCCCAAATGGAAACGCCGTCACCTTGGTGACGGCGTGGATTCTTGACCGCGTGGACAACGAATTATTTCTTCTTTTTCTCGACGGTCTTCGTACTTTTCGATACCGCCACTGCCGGCCTGCCTTTCGCAGGCGCGCTGGCTTTCTCGGCGACACGCGTTACCTTGACCGGCGCCGCACTTGCCTTGCCGTTGCGCGCGCTGACGCCCTTCGACTGCGGCGCGTGCGTGCCGATCTTCGACACACCGCCCCTCGTCCGGCTTGTCGCGCTCACCGTTTCCACGCGAACCGGACCGGGTTCAGCCGGCACCGCACGGCCGACCGGCACATGCAGCACGATCAACTGGCCCGGCAGGACCGTATCGCGATGCGTCCGGTTCCAGCCCTTCAGTTGACCGACCGACACGTTGTATCGATCGGCGAACGTGGACATCGACTGCGCGCGGCGAACGCGAATCAGCATCTTGCGGGTATCGGGGACGTCGGGTTCGACGGCGAGCATCGCGCTTTCGGCGACGTCGGCGCTGATGTCCTCGTCGTCGTCATCGCCGCGCGGCACCACGATGGTCGATCCCGCCTTCAGCCGCATGCCGGCCGGAATGCGGTTCACGGACATCAGCGTATCGGGGTCCACACCGATCTTTTGCGCGATCATTGCAGGCGTCGCGCGTTCGCTCACCGTATAAGTGGTCCACGACGACAACGCGCCTGAATACGTCTTCAGGTTTTTCTGGAAGGTGTTGGCGTTATCGAACGGAAGCAGGATTTGCGGGTTGGTCGCGCCCAGGATCACCGGCTTCGCAAACGACGGATTCAGCGAACGGAACTCTTCCACGGTCATGCCGGCAAGCCGGGCGGCCATGGTCACATCGATATCGCGCGCCGTGGTCACGGTCACGAAATACGGATGGTTCGGGATATCCGGCAACGTGAGCCCGTACATCTGCGGATTCGCGATGATGTTCTTCACGGCCTGCAGCTTCGGCACGTAGTTCCGCGTCTCGTTCGGCATGCGCAGGCTTTGATAGTCCGTCGGCAAGCCGAGCGCTTCGTTCTTCGCAATCGCGCGCTGGACGCTGCCCTCGCCCCAGTTGTACGCGGCGAGCGCCAGATGCCAGTCGCCGAACATGTCGTGGAGCCGTGACAAATAGTCGAGCGCTGCACTGGTGGATGCCAGCACGTCGCGCCGCTCATCCTGAAACATGTTCTGCTTCAGGTTGTAGTCGCGTCCGGTGCCCGGCACGAACTGCCACATGCCGGCGGCTTTTGCCACGGAAAGCGCCTGCGGGTTATAAGCCGATTCGATGAACGGCAGCAACGCGAGCTCGGTCGGCATGTGCCGCTGCTCGAGTTCCTCGACGATGTGATACAGATATTTCTGTGACCGCCCGGTCATGCGCTCGACGTAATCGGGGCGCTGCGCGTACCAGTTCACCTGCATGTCGACCAGGTCGCTTTGCAGATCGGGAATCTGGAAACCACGGCGGATACGGCCCCACAAGTCACCGTCAGGTCCGGAAAGCGAATCGACGGACGTCTTGTCGACGTTGATCGTTTCCTTGGCGGCAGAGGTCTTGCGGATGGTGTCAGCTACGGCTTGCTGCTTCTCGGCGGAAGGGAGTGAAGATAGGGAGTTGGTCGCTGTCGGCCCCTGGCTGGCACATGCAGCCAAAGTCAGGACGAGTAGCGCACTAAAAATCAATCGCATGAACGTCTCGGATTCCAAAAAATGTGCTTGGAAATTTGGACCCGATAGTACGGAACCGCACGCATCACGTCAATATAAATGCAAAAAACGCAGCAAAATCCGGGACCTGCAAAGCATTTCAACGTTTCAGATGAAGATAACCGCAGCGGATTGCGGGTTAGCGAAATTTGTCTTTCCAGCCGCGCATGAGCGTGAAGGCATCGAGGCGGTCGCGCACCGGACGCTCGAACTGGGCGGCGAGCGCGGCCTGGACGTCTTCATTGTCGACACGCAGGAACGGATTGGCCTTGCGTTCGTGCGAAAGCGTGGTGGGAATGGTCGGCTCATCGCGCGCGCGCAGGCTGTGCGCGTCCTTGTCCCACGCCACAAGTGCCGCATTGTCAGGGTCCGCCGCGCGTGCAAAACGGATGTTCGACAGCGTATATTCGTGCGCGCAGTGAACGAGCGTTGCGTCTGGAAGTGCGGCAAGGGCGTCGAGGGAAGCCAGCATCTGCTGCGGCGTGCCCTCGAAAAGCCGGCCGCAACCGCTTGCAAAAAGTGTGTCGCCGCAAAAGAGATGCGGCGTGCCTTGCGGGTCTGCTGCCTGCAAATAAGCGATGTGGCCGGCGGTGTGGCCGGGCACGTCAATAACCGAGCATTCCAGCGCCGGACTCGCGATACTTACAATATCGCCCTGCTTCACGCGCCGCGTCAGATGGTCGATCGCCTCGCTGGCCGGGCCGATCACGGGGATTTCACCATCGGCCGATCGGCTAGCGAGCAATTTTGCGACGCCGCCGACGTGGTCGTGATGATGGTGCGTGAGTAAAATAGCAGTCAGCCGCCAACCGCGTTTCGTCAGATAGGCTTCAACAGGCGCGGCTTCGCCCGGATCGACAACGACGGCATCTTGTCCGTCGGAAATCACCCAGATGTAGTTGTCTTCAAACGCCGGAACCGGCACGTACTCAAGCGTTTTCATAAGGCGACTCACCCGAACATGTCAGAGCGAACGATTATAGACTGGCCCGCCTGGACCGTTTCTGCGCCCGGCCGCTACGTGCTCGACTGGGAGCAGGCGCAGCTCGACCGCGTGGTATCGGATATTTTCGGCTATCACGCCCTGCAACTGGGCCTGCCCGGGCTCGACGCGCTGCGGGAGAATCGCATGCCGTATCGCGGCCTCGTGCTCGATACCGCCAGCGCCGCGAGCGCGCCTTTCACACTGCCGCCCGCCATTTCCGCCGATGCACGGCCGGGCGTGACCGCGCTGCCATCGGCGAGCCGCGGTTTGCACGCGCCCTCGGGCCGCAGCGCCGTATGGTGCGACCTGCTGGACTTGCCGTTCGAGGCGCAGAGCGTGGATCTGCTCGTGATGCCGCATACGCTTGAATTCACGAGTGATCCGCACAGGCTGTTGCGCGAGGCCGAACGCGTGCTGATGCCCGAGGGCCAGTTGATCATTCTCGGCTTCAATTCGCTCAGTTTGTGGGGCGCGCGGCAATCGCTCGGCAAGGTCGCCGGCAGGCCGTTCGTGCCGTCGGCGCATGAAATGATCGCGTTCACGCGGATCAAGGACTGGATCAAGTTGCTTGGATTCGATCTTGAACGCGGGCGCTTCGGCTGCTATCGTCCGCCGCTGCTGACTGATCAGTGGCTTGCGCGCTATCAGTTCATGGAAGCCGCAGGAGACCGCTGGTGGCCCATATTTGGCGCGGCCTACATGATCACCGCCATCAAGCGCGTGCGCGGCATGCGCCTGATCGGGCCTCGCAAGCTGAAAAAACCCGCCCTCGCACCGGGCCTGGCCCCGGTCGCCACGCCGCACACACGCAACGAGCATTGATGACCTTGAATTCCACAGACAAAGTAATCGATATCTACACGGACGGTGCCTGCAAGGGCAATCCCGGCCCGGGCGGCTGGGGCGCGCTGTTGCGCTTCGGCGACCAGGAAAAGGAGTTGTTCGGCGGCGAGACGCCGACGACCAACAACCGCATGGAGCTGATGGGCGTGATTTCGGCGCTCGAGGCACTGAAGCGTCCGTGCCGGGTCGTGATCCACACCGATTCGCAATATGTGCAGAAAGGCATCAGCGAATGGATCCACGGCTGGAAAAAGAAGAACTGGATGACAGCAGCGAAAACGCCCGTCAAGAACGCGGATCTTTGGAAACGGCTCGATGCACTCGTGGTCCAGCACCAGATCGAATGGCGCTGGGTGAAAGGCCACGCCGGCCATCCGGAAAATGAACGTGCCGATGCGCTCGCAAATCGCGGCGTGACTTCACTCGCCGAAGGCTAACTTTCTATCTCCATGCGCCAACTCGTACTCGATACCGAAACAACCGGCCTCAACGCCCGCACGGGCGACCGTATTATCGAAATTGGCTGCGTCGAGCTTGTGAATCGACGGCTGACCGGTAACAACCTGCACTTCTACGTGAATCCGGGGCGCGACAGCGATCCGGGCGCGCTCGCGGTGCACGGCCTCACTACGGAATTTCTCAGCGATAAACCCAAGTTCGCGGACATCGCGCATGAGCTGCGCGATTTCGTGGCGGGCGCGGAGCTGATCATCCATAACGCACCGTTCGACGTTGGTTTCATGGACGTCGAGTTCGCCCTTCTCGGCATGCCTTGCGTGAAGGAAGTCTGCGGCGGCGTGATCGACACACTGGTGAACGCGAAGCAGATGTTCCCCGGCAAGCGCAATTCGCTCGATGCGTTGTGCGACCGGTTTGGCATCAGCAACGCGCACCGGACGCTGCATGGCGCCCTGCTCGACTCGGAGTTGCTCGCGGAAGTTTATCTGGCGATGACGCGCGGTCAGGAAAGCCTCGTCATCGACATGCTTGGCGAAATGCCGACGTCCGGGCCGGGTCATGCGCCGCGTATCGCGCTGGATGATCTGCAGTTGCCGGTGCTGCTCGCATCGGAGGAAGAATTGAGTGCGCATCTCGCCGCACTTGATGACCTGGACAAAGCAGTCAAAGGGACCAGCGTTTGGAGAATCGAAACGGTTGTTGGTGTCGAGGTTTCGGCGGCGCCTTGAAACGGGACCCGAATTATTGAAGCGCCGGAAGATTCTCTTTACGAAACGGCGAAGCTCTGACATAATCCAAAGCTCTTCGGGTGGTTAGCTCAGCGGTAGAGCACTGCCTTCACACGGCAGGGGTCACAGGTTCAATCCCTGTACCACCCACCAGGATTTCGCGGTTGAATTTGCATCGCGTAGAAAAGGCCCTCAGGCGAAAGCTTGAGGGCCTTTTTTTATTCGCGCACCTGCTTTGCATCGCTCACGCCGCATCACGCTGATGCCATCCCCACAATCAGACTTCGATGCCGGCCCGCCATTCATTGACCGATCTCAAAGTGCGGCTCGGAATTGTCCCATCGCGTTTCAGATTGCGCCGATATCCACCCTACCTTATTAAATTTACACTCGCTGATTCAATTTGATTTCGAAAATTAACGCGGCTCGCGTCGCAGATAAAGCATTTTTTTCAAAACGCCAGATTGAATCAGGTTAATAAAACAATTGTTCATCAAACTGGACAAACTAACTCGATGAGGTTTCAAGTGGACTCCAACGACTCAGTCAACAAATTCATGGGCGGCCTGTTCTTTGGTGCTCTCGTAACCACCGTCATAGCGTTGGCAATAGGATTTCTCGTCGATTCGTTTTCAATTCTCGCCCGATTACACTCGCTGCATCAAATCCTTGTTTCGGCAGTCGTCGCCGCACTTACGCTGATAACACGTCCCGTGTTATTAAAAACCGTCTGGAGCAGCCGACGCGACCCGTTTCTCCTCGACCAAGACGTCACCGCGATTATTCAAGGAAGAGCCTTGGGAATTGTTTTTGGAATTATTATGGCAATCCTTATCCAAAACTATGTTATCGGCTGAAAATCACATATTCAAATCGAGTTGGATACTGGCCGGTTCCTTGCCGACTTGAAGATGTCCGTTCCCCGTAGCATGTAAGAGGCCATTATCGAGTACAAGTTGCTGTTGCAAGGCCGTAGCGATCTGCGTCAGCACCTCGTCCCAGTCGCCCTTTTGCCGCTGGTTGAACAGACGCACGGTGGGATACCACGGGCTGTCATCCCGATTACGCAACCAGCGCCAGCAACCGGCAAAACGGTTGAGCAGCCATACCGGCTTGCCCATCGCTGCGGCCAGATGCGCCACCGACGTATCGACGGCAATCACCAGGTCGAGATTCTCGATCAAGGCAGCGGTGTCCGCAAAGTCTGTGATGTCATCCATCCAGTCGATCAGCCTCGCCTTGCTGGCGACGTCTGCGCGTTTCGAAGGGTTATCGGATTTTTGCAGGCTGACCCAGCGGATGCCGGGCATTGCGAGCAGCGGCGCGAATTGGGCAGGTGCCAAGCTGCGCCATTTGTCTTCGATCATGCCCGAATGGCCGCCTGCCCAGACCACACCGACGCGCGGCAATCCGGGCTCAGGTAACGCAGCGAACCTGGCACTCCATGAAGCCGCGCGTGCGGGATCGGCAAAGAGATAAGGTATGTCGGCCGGGATGTTGTCGAGACAGGTGCCGAACGCCATGGGCAATGACATCATGGGGCAGTACAAGTCCCAGTGGTCGAGGTCGGGAAGTCCATAGTCAAGCATGACAAGGCCCGGCCAGCGCGGACAGAGCGACTCTTCAAACACGCGGCGCAAGGCGGGAGGGCAAATGAAGCCGACCTGCGAAAAGCGCTCCAGCGCCAAAGGCAGGTAGCGGACAAACTGCAGACTATCGCCGTTACCTTGCTCCGGAACGACCAGCAGACGTACTCCGCGTTCGGGGGAATGTTCTGCGTGAAAGCCCAGCTCCGGACGTTCACCCCGCCATTGCGGGAGTGAAACTCGCGGGCGTGCGTCTGTCGACAGGCTTCCATCCGCCTGGACGAAATTAGCCCAGCGATCTTCGTAATGGCGCCACCCTTCGTCGTAACGTCCGGTTGCCAACAGGACCGTTGCAAGATGACCGCGCGCACTGAGAAAATCCGGTGCCAGCTCGATGGCCCGCCGGAAAAGCCGCTCGGCGTCCTCCAAGGCGTCCAGATCCGCTGAAACAAGGGCAAGGTTGCCGAGCACCTGCACGTTGTCCGGTTCGAGCGCGAGCAGCTTGCGATAGCTGATGGCCGCGTCGTCGACAAACCCTTGCAGGAACAGTGCTCCCGCTTCGCAGAAGCGCATCTCGATCGAGTCGGGCTGGAGGGCGAGACCTTGCTTGGCTGTTTGCAGCGCACTGGCGTAAGCCCTCGAGTCGAGTTGAATGTCGCACAGCGTGGTGTAGAAATCCGGATGAGGATTGATTTCCAACGCGCGCTCGATCCACCTTTGCGCTGCTTCTAACTGGTCGGAATCGCGCGCCAGCAGCCCGCGCAAATAAAGGGCGCCGGCACGCCCTGAATCCTGCTCGAGGATTCTATCGACGGCAGCTTGCGCCTTGGCGATATCACCGCTTCGGCGCGCTTCGGCGGCCTGGTCATACAATGTTTCAATCTCGTCCAGTGGCATGCGCGAGAGGACGGGGGTGTTGCAAGAAGTGGTATGCATTCTCGGATAAGTCGGCTGCGCGCGCCTGCTGGACAACCGCAGCGTACGGCGGGTTTTTTTGATACGGTGTCCTGATTGTCAGAGGTGGTTCGCTCGGTTCTGGCAGACGCCGAGAATTCCAGATGATCTCACCGCAGCAGTCACGCTGCCGACCTCAGCGCGGTCATATTTCGACGCATGGCTACCATGGGCTGAATCTTCCAGGCCAAGAGTCAGGGCTTTTCGATCGAAAGGTCGATGTAGTCGGCGATCGAGCCAAGCATGACAGCCGGACTAAACACAGCCTGCAAGTGTATCGGATTCTTCAGGCAATAAAACGCCGAAACACGTGACTTTGTGTCGCAAAGAATCTGCCGAAACGGGATAAAACTCATCGTCCGCGCGATAGCTGAGCTTCAGGCACATCGGATATGGCGCGTACGCAACCTACCCCGCCCAAATCCCTCGCGCCATTCCCGTTGCCGCGATCACCATCACGATGATCAAGCCACCTTCGGCGTCGCTTATCGCGGCGAACCTGCCTGCCTTCCCAAGATCAATCGGCATGCCACGGCCAACGGCCATGCGCCATTTGATCAATGCGATCATCGGCGAGATTTCAATCAGAAGGATCAGTACGAGCGCCGCCATCTTCAGGTGGAAAAGCGGCTCGTGCAAATAATAAGCACTGCCTTTTTCGAAACCGCCGAACGCGCGCGCGGCGCCCGTCACCAGCAGGATGAGCGCAGTGATGCCCCAGATGTTATCGGCGCGGAAAACCTGTTTGAGGCGCGTGGAATTGGCGCCGGTTGAACTAGCGGGATCGAGTTGGCGTAACGCTCTTGCCCGGCCGAAGACCGCCGCGAGCGCGAATCCAAACGCCAGCAAATGAATGGCTGCGAGACACCAGCGAGCGAGCATGCGGTCCCCTCCCGAGTAGGTACGGCCAGAGAGCTCACGTCAAGCTCGCTAGCCGAGGCTTTGACCCAACTGACCCAGCGACGCTTCGAGCGCCCGCGCCGCTTTTCGGTCACCTTCGCTGCCGAGCGATGTGCGGAACACGGTCTTGCGATTATGTCCGGCTGCTGCGGGCGAATTCCACAGCAATTCCATCTTGGCGCGAGCTCTGCGTCCAAACAAACCGCGCTTGGCCGGAGCCGCGGCGGCCACGGTCTCGGATGTCCTGAAACTCTCGGGCCACTTCACCGATAACTCCCGCGCATCGTACTGACCGAGCTTGCGGCTTTCCGCCCACACCACGGCGGTGCGGGTGGTGTTATCGATGGAAATAGCGTACCGGCCAATTGCAAAGCGCCGCGCCGCGAAGTTCGAACGCCAGAGCGCGCGCGGGCGGCAAATCCACAGCACCACGGCATAAAGCGCGGGCGCGACGAGCAGCCAGCCGTTGGTCTCCGCGAGGGCGTGCACAGCGTTCTTCCAGCCGGCAGTCCACGTAAAAAAGCCGACCGACCAGACCGCAAATACGAAACTCAGCAGCGCAAGAAAACGCAACGCCTGCCGCAACCATTGCGGCAACGGATGCAGCGGCCGTTCAGCACGCGCGCGTGCGCCCGGGAGAAAAAGCAACAGAAATAACAACACGAGGTTGATGCACGCCCAGGGCGATGAAGTCATCGCGCGCATGGATGAGAAATAACCCATCTGCGACATGGAGAACATCCAGCGCGCAACGAGAACGAGCCCGATCGCCCGCAGCGCGAACACGGTGCCGGCGCCGGCGATAGTCACGGCGGGTGCCCCCCTCGCGCTACTCTGCTTCGTTCTCACCAAAACTTCGCTCCTGTTCACGACTGTCCTCGTCCGCACGTTTCATTTGTTCTGCCAGCGCGCGATTTGATCCTTGCTGGAACTCCACGTTCAACTATCCAGATCCGCCAATTGCGTCTCTTTTTGGCGAATTCAGCACATTATATGGAGAATGTCGAAGCCACCATGAGGCTTGCCGCTCCAAGCCGCCGATAACCCTCCCAGCTTGGCCTTGCAGTGTGTCAAAACAACAACGCCCCGTGCGCCTGACGGCGCACGGGGCGTTGTTGGGTGACGCGTAAAAGCGCGTTTTAGCTGGCGTTGACTTCGCGCAGTACTGTGCGGCGCTTCGAGCGCAACAGCTCTTCGTACGTCTGGACGTAACGCGCGGCCATCACTTTCGAGGAGAAACGCGTTTCAAACGCCTGACGCACCTTGGCGCGCGGCAGCGTATGGAGACGCTTCACGGCGGCGATCGCGCTGAGTTCGTCTTCCACCACAAAACCCGATACGCCGTTTTCGATCACTTCCGGCACCGACCCGCGATTGAACGCAATCACCGGCGTCCCGCACGCCATGGCTTCGATCATCACCAGGCCAAACGGCTCCGGCCAATCGATCGGGAACAGCAGCGCGTGGGCGTTGCCGAGAAATTCGGTCTTTTGCTGCTCGTTGATTTCACCGATGTATTCGACGTGCGGCAGCGCGAAAAGCGGCTTGATCTGCTCTTCGTAATAAGCACGGTCGGCGTTATCGATTTTTGCAGCGATCTTGATCTTCATGCCCGCTGCGCCGGCAATCCGAATCGCCCGGTCAACGCGCTTTTCCGGCGAGATACGGCCGAGGAACGCAAGATAGCCCGGCTCCACGTTGGGGACCGGCGTCAGCAGGTTTTCCGGCAGCCCGTGATACACCGTCGAGAGCCAGTTGGCTTGCGGCAACGGCTGGCGCTGGTTGTCCGAGATCGACACGACCGGCGCTTCATTGAACGTACTGAAGATCGGCTGCAGTTCCGGCAAGTCGAGACGGCCGTGCATGGTCGTCAGGAAAGGCACCGGCTGGCGCGAGAACAGCGAGAACGGGTAATAGTCGATGTGAAAATGCAGCACATCGAATTCATCAGCACGGCGGCGCACTTCTTCCAGCAGCAGCATGTGCGGCGCCATCGTGTCGCGGATGGTCGGGTCGAGGCGCAGCGCCTGCGGCCAGAACGCTTCGAGCTTTGCCGACGTTTGCGAATCACCGCTCGCGAACAGCGTGACGTCGTGACCGGCTTCAACGAGGGCTTCGGTCAGATAGGACACCACGCGCTCCGTGCCGCCATAGAACTTCGGGGGGACGGCTTCGTGGAGAGGCGCGATTTGAGCGATTCGCATGTCGAAAACTCCTAATAATGTCAGGCAAATTGATGCGCTTGGCATCGGTCATGTTGATCAAGCGAATCGCCCACCCGGGCTCGGCGCGGTGCTGGTTCTCCAGCGGAATGGCCGAAAGCACGAGAAAAATCGCGATGCTTCGCTGTTGCTTGGGTGTTTCGGGCTTGAGCCCTCCCGCCCTGTTGCTTCGAACGTCTGTTTCGGAGGATGACCCGAAAAAGCAAGATCGGGTCCATCTCGTAAAACTGGCGCACTTAGCGATAAACGCACGACCTGCGGGGCCGTTGACCGGAACCTACAACTACCTGTCAAAAAATCCTAGGGCAAACCCGCACGAAGTATCGCGGTTTTTGCACAGCTTTCAAGTCGACATTTCAACTTATTTAGGTTGTTACAGCGTCGATACACTTTGCAAACCCTTGTTTTCCAAGGCTGTTCTACATTGTACGAACACGCCGCAGTACGCTTTGGAGCGAGACCCAAAAGCAGACCGTTGCGGTGCGATCAAACCCGTGACGCCGACGCGGCTGGCCATGAACTCCTTCAATGCATTCTCAAAGCGTTTTTGCCCACAGCGGGTCCGCAACGTGCTCCAACCCTCCGCAGGAAGTTGCAGGAAGTAACTGGCTGAAGCAGCAGTCATTCGCCCGATGTATGGCAAACGGCAGCAAGTCATTTGCGCGGCGATCCAGGGTGTGGGGCCGCCTATCGGCAGGCATAGAAATCCGTCAAGGCGGACCGCTTTCGCTGAAATTGCTTCAGTTCTGATGGATAAGTGCCACGGAAAGGACTACGCGAGGGGATTTGGCTCGTTACACTGGCTACAATTCAATAATCGTCGCGGCCCGGCGTTTGTCTGGATTGCTGCATTGGACGCCCGGAGGACTGCCCGACGCGCCTTGCTTGTGACCACGGCAAGGCACCGCGCTCAACCGCTCTACTCGACCTAAAACGACCAATTGGACCAACTCACCGTTTCTCAGCGTAACGTACACAACGCCAAGCTAGCGAGCTATGCGCATCGCCCGCTCGCGTTCCTGTTTCGTTACATCCGCCGGCACCCTGTCGCTCACACCATCGTACTGGTCAGCGTGCTGGCCGCTGTCGGCTGCGCGCTCGCCTCGCAGTACGCGATCAAGCATCTGATCGATGTGCTCGGCCAGGGTCGGGGTCATCCCGGCCCGCTCTGGGCGGCCTTCATGATCCTGGTCGGCCTGATCGCCGCCGACAACCTTCTGTGGCGGGTCGGCGGCTGGGTCGGCGCGCACGCATTCGTCATTGTCACGGGCGACTTGAGGCGCGATCTGTTCTCCTACCTGAGCGGTCACTCCCCCACCTATTTCTCCGAGAAACAGCCCGGCATGCTCGCGAGCCGTATCACGGCGACATCGAACGCGATCTATACCGCCGAAAACACCATGGCGTGGAACGTGTTGCCGCCTTGCATTGCGGTGATCGGCGCCATTTTCATGATCATCGCCGTGAATCCGCTGATGGCCGGCGGCCTGATGCTCGCGTCCGCGATTCTCGCGTTCGTGCTGTATCGGCTGGCCGGGCGCGGCTCGGCCCGGCATCACACGTTTGCATCGAAAGCGGCGTCGGTCGACGGCGAACTCGTGGATGTCATCGGCAACATGGCGCTCGTGCGTGCGTTCGGCATGACGTTTCGCGAACAAAAGCGCTTCGGTTCGACGGTCAAGGCCGAAATGGTCGCGCGCCAGCAAAGCTTGCTGTACCTGGAGAAGTTGCGCCTTTTCCACGCGGTCGTGACGGCGATCCTGTCCGCCGGACTGCTTGGCTGGGCATTGTGGCTGTGGTCAAAAGGCCAGGCGACGTCCGGTGACATCGTGCTGGTCAGCTCGCTCGGCTTCACCATTCTTCACGGCACGCGAGACCTGGCCGTGGCGCTGGTGGACGTGACGCAGCACGTCGCGCGCCTTTCCGAAGCAGTTCAGACGCTGCTCGAGCCGCACGGCATGCCCGACCGGTCGGACGCGGCTGAACTCGTGCCGCAAGGCGGACGTGTCGACTTTGAGGAAGTGACGTTCGCATATCCGCGCCGCCGTCCTATCCTCGATAAATTCAATCTTCACATTGAACCGGGTCAGCGCGTCGGGCTGATCGGCAAGTCGGGTGCAGGTAAATCGACGGTGCTCGCCCTGCTGCAGCGCTTCTACGAAGCGCAAGGCGGCGCGATCAAGGTCGACGGACAAGATATCTCACTGATCACCCAGGACAGTCTGCGCATGTCGATTGCGCTCGTACCGCAGGATATTTCGCTGTTCCACCGCACCGTGTATGAAAACCTGGCATATGGGCGGCCCGATGCAACGCGCGAGGAAGTGCTTGCGGCTGCTCGTGAAGCGCGCTGCACCGATTTCATCGAAGCGATGCCTGAAGGGTTCGATACCATCGTTGGCGATCGTGGCGTGAAGTTGTCGGGCGGCCAGCGCCAACGGATCGCCATCGCGCGCGCGATCCTGAAGAACGCACCCATTCTTCTGCTCGATGAAGCCACGTCCGCGCTCGACAGCTCATCGGAAGAAGCGATTCAGCAGGCGCTCGACCGGCTGATGGTCGGCCGCACGGTGATCGCGATTGCGCACCGTTTGTCGACGCTGCAGGGCTTCGACCGGATTATCGTGATGAGCGCGGGCAAGGTGATCGATGACGGTTCGCCGCAGCAATTGCGGGATCGTCCGGGTTTGTATCGGGAATTGTTGTCCAAGCAGCATGGGAAGTTGCCGCCGACCACCATGCCGTCGCAGCAGATTGCGGCGAAGGCCGAACAGACGTAATCAGCCGCTCAGCCAGTTGAAAAGCCGCTTCGGTGCCAATACCGAAGCGGCTTTTTTGCACCTCAAGCCTGCAGGTCGCGCATGAAGTTGTCGCGCCAGACGGAGACGTTGTTCTCGCGGAGCTGCGTGAACATCTCGGCGTGACGGGCCCTGCGTTCGGCCAGCGGCATGGCGAGCGCTGCGGCCAATGCGTCGGTCATGCCGGCGATATCGAGCGGATTCACAATGAGCGCGCCGTTCAATTCCTGCGCCGCGCCGGCAAACTGCGACAACACCAGCACGCCGGGATCGTCCGGGTCCTGCGCTGCCACGTATTCCTTCGCCACCAGATTCATGCCGTCGCGCAAAGGCGTGACGAACCCGACGTGCGACGCATGAAACAGCGCAGCGAGCACAGGCCGCTCATATTGCCGATGGATATACCGGATCGGCGTCCAGTCCAGTTCGGCGTACCGGCCGTTGATGCGCCCCGATTCCGCTTCGAGCTGCAGGCGGATGTCCTTGTACGTGTCCATGTCGGCACGCGTAGGCGGTGCGATCTGTACGAACGACACGTTGTTGCGCTGCGCGGGCTCGCGTTCCAGCAATTTCTCGAACGCACGAAACCGCTCGACGAGACCCTTCGAATAATCCAGCCGGTCCACGCTCATGATCAGCTTGCGGTCACGCAGCGTGGTCTTCACCGTCTGCACTTCGCGCCCGCTTTCGCCGTCCTTGGCGAGCGAGGCGATCTCATCGGGATATACGCCGATCGGGTAAGCACCCGCCCGTAGCGTCTTGCCGAACGCGCTCACCGCGTTCGGCTCGCCCGCGATGCGCGTGACCGTGCCGTTCGCCTCCGTTTCGATGTAATCGCAAAACGCGCGCAGATCCGGCGCGGTCTGGAAACCGAGAAGGTCGTAGGAACACAATGCTTCCGCCAGCACACGATGACGCGGCACGCTCAGCAGCACCTGCGCCGCCGGAAACGGGATGTGCAGGAAGAACCCGATGCGGTTCGTCACGCCCTCGTCGCGCAATGCCTGCGCAAACGGAATCAGGTGATAGTCGTGGACCCAGATGACGTCGTCGGGTCTCAGCAGCGGCGCGAGTTGCTTCGCAAGCCACCGGTTCACGCGGCAATAGCCGTCGAATTCATCGCGATCGAACTGGATCAGATCCGGCCGGTAATGAAACGCCGGCCACAGCGTCGCGTTCGAAAACCCGCGGTAGTACTGGTCGTAATCGCGCTGCGCCAGTCCGATGGTCGCAAACGTCACGCGCCCGCGCTCCTCCAGCTTGATGCCTTCGGGTGGTTCAGCCACCACGTCGCCGCTCCAGCCGAACCACATGCCGCCGGTTTCCTTCAACGCGTCGTAGACGCCAACGGCAAGCCCCCCCGCCGCCGGTCCGCCTTCCGAGATCGGCGCAACGCGGTTCGAAACAATGATCAGGCGACTCACGACCGCAAGCCCTGAATACCGGCTATGTCTTGCAGCCAATCAATCAAGGCACTGACCGAATCGACGCGCGCATGCGCGAGCGTATCGCCGGCGCCGACCTTGATCGACAGACCGTCGCGCTCGTTCACGACCGCAAAGCCCTTCTCGTCCGTCAGGTCGTCGCCGATAAACACCGGCCGGCGTCCCGTGAACGGCGGTTCATCGAGGAAAGCGCGCACCGCGCGGCCTTTATCGACGTCCTTCGGCTTGATCTCGTAGACCATCTTGCCGGGCTGCAATACGTAAGCGTCGGCGTATTGCGCGACAAGTTGTTCCGTCGCCTCGCGCGCCGCCGGGCCGCGCTCCGGCGCGTTGCGATAATGCAGCGCGAGCGCCGCGCCCTTGATCTCCAGCAGCATGCCGGGATTCGCCTTCATCACGCCTTCGAGCACATGTTCCATGCGCATCAGGCGTTCGTCGTTGAAACCCACGCGATGCACATCCGCATTCGAGTCCCGGCGCTCCGCGCCATGAAGACCGGCGACGGGGATGTCAGGCATCTTCAAAAACGAGTCGATGCTGTCGATACCGCGCCCCGACACGATCGCCACCGCGCCGTTGGTCGCGCGGCGCAGCGCGGTCAGGATCGGCGCCACTGCTGGCGACACGACGACGCCGTCAGGCGTGGAAGCCAGTTCGACGAGCGTGCCGTCGAAATCGAAGAAAAAAGCAGTCTCGGCGAGTGGAAGTTTTTCAGGAAGGTTTTGCATCGATATCTGCCTTTTTAGCCGGGGCCGGCCGGGAAAGTGTGCGCATGTCAAAGCGCTTGTCGGCCTGTTCGGTACGCCCAAAACGGGAACGCCCTTGGGAGAAAGCGGCATGGATGCACTGCATAACGAACGAACACCCGATACCGTGCACTCGAATCTTGCAAATTGCTTCGATAAACCCGCGCGCCACGATCCCATGATGTGCGGCAAATCGCCACGAAAGCGTGCGTGGAATCACAGTCTCGCGGCGAAGGCCTCTATTCTGAGATAAAGTCGGCCCCGCATGGCGTCACGAAACATCTTGTGACGAATCAAACGCGGGTTGTCCTGCGTTGTTCGTACATCGGCCGTACGTGGCTGATCTGCCGCCTTGATGTTCCACTTTGTCCGAGTCGCAAAATGCTTTCCTGGTTCCGGTTTCATCGCGCAGGCCGCGTATCCGCCCTGCTTGCCGCGCTGGTTTTCAGCGCATCCCTCACCGCGTGCTCGCATCACGACGCGGCGCCCTGGAAGCTCGCCGATGTCACCGGCCATCTCCCCGACCTCGACTTCAATCTCACCGACGATACGGGCAAACCCGCCACCGGGCAGTTGTTCGCTGGGAAAACGACGCTGGTTTATTTCGGCTACACGCACTGCCCGGACGTTTGTCCGGAGACCATGGCGCGGCTGATGCAGGTCCTGCAGCAACTCGGCCCCGACGCCAGGAACACGCGTATTGCGTTCATCACCGTCGATCCGGCCCGTGATACCGCCGCCGCGCTGCACGAGTACGTGCGTGCGTTCGACGCGGAACATGCGATCGGCCTGACGGGCACGGACGGGGCAATCGAAGGGCTTGCGAAGCGGTATCGCGTGGCTTACCAGATGGAAAAGCGCGATCCGTCGGGCGCGTATGACGTGACGCACAGCTCGGCTGTCTATATCTTCGATACCCACGGCCACGCGCGCCTGCTCGCGACCGAGACCGATCCCATCGAAAACATCACGGCCGATGTACGGCGCGTGATCGATTCGACATCCTAGCGTTTTGACATTACACGACGCATCCAGATATGCGGGATGTCGTCGTCGAGATGGATATCCGAGATGGGCTCGAAGCCGAAGCTTCCGTAGAAGCGCTGCAGATGAGCTTGCGCGTGCAGACGGGTTGCGTGCCCGGGCCATTGCGCTTCGATATGCGTAAGCGTGCGTTCGAGCATCGCCTGACCGAGTTTGATACCGCGAAACGGCGCCCGCGTGAGGACACGGCCGATGCGCACGTCGGCATGCGCCGCGACGCCGGGTTCATCCGGCGGCAGAACGCGCAGATAACCGGCCAGTTCAGGGTTGGCCGTCTGGCTATGGACAAGCAGATGCCATGCATCGGGATCCTGACCGTCGATATCGGCATACAAGCACTGCTGCTCGATCACGAACACCTCGCTGCGGGCAGCGAGCATGGTGTAGACATCGCGTGCGCCAAGCTCACTGAATGCAGCCCACTGCCATTTGAATTCCGGATTGAGGTCGGTCATGGATTCACCTGAATAAGTTTCGATGCCGAATGAGCCATGTATAGCAAATGCCAAAAGAAAAAGCCCCGACCAAGTCAGGGCTTTTTTCTTTTGAATCCTGGAGGCGCGAGCCGGAGTCGAACCGGCCTAAACGGCTTTGCAGGCCGCTGCATAACCGCTTTGCTATCGCGCCAGAAGCGGGAGCTACATGAAACGTACCGTGCCTAGCAAACCCATCCGAGCAGTACATTGATCCGGGCCACCAAACAAAAAGGGAAGCTTTGCTTCCCCTTTTAATGGAGCGGGAGACGAGGCTCGAACTCGCGACCTCAACCTTGGCAAGGTTGCGCTC
>NZ_CAXTGZ010000039.1:2183-19947 GCF_964243625.1 uncultured Caballeronia sp. | reverse complement strand
GGTCTTTCTCTTTCGTCTCGCGCATCCTCGCCAAATCCGCCGCCTTCTCTCTCTGCTTTTTCGTCGGTCTCCCGTTGCTAGCGTTTGGCTCAGCCGACTCTGCGCGTGCTTTCGATCGTCCTGCGATCGTCTTGCGAATTTCTTGTACGCGCGCCAGCCGGCTGGGAACACCGTCCCCATAGCAACCATCTGCATGGGACCGGACTGAGCGCCCAAGCGCCCAGTCCGGTCGACACAGGAGAAACCGCATGAACGCCAACCCGAAATTCCTGTCTGCTGACGCCGTCGTCGACGCCGCCGCAATCGCCCCGCTGCCCAATTCGCGCAAGATCTACGTGACGGGCTCGCGTCCCGACATCCGCGTGCCGATGCGCGAAATCACGCAATCCGACACGAACGAAAGTTTCGGCAGCGAGAAAAACCCGCCGGTGTATGTCTACGATACCTCCGGCGCTTACTCCGATCCGGAGGCCAGCATCGATATCCGTTCGGGCCTGCCGGCGTTGCGCCAGGCGTGGATAGAAGAACGCGGCGATACCGAATCCCTCAGCGGCCTCTCCAGCGATTTCGGCCGCGAACGCGCCGCCGATCCTGCCACCGCGGACTTGCGTTTCAAGGGTTTGCACCGCACGCCGCGCCGTGCGGTAGCGGGCAAGAACGTCTCGCAGATGCACTACGCGCGACAGGGCATCATCACGCCGGAAATGGAGTTCGTCGCGATCCGCGAGAACCAGCGCCGCGCGGAATATCTTGAATCGCTGAGGACGAGCGGTCCGAACGGTGAAAAACTCGCGGCAATGATGGGCCGGCAGCATCCCGGGCAGGCTTTCGGCGCCAAGGCGTTCGGCGAAGGTGCGCCGAAAGAAATCACGGCCGAGTTCGTGCGCGAGGAGATTGCCCGCGGCCGCGCGATCATCCCGAACAACATCAACCACCCGGAAAGCGAGCCGATGATCATCGGGCGCAATTTCCTGGTGAAGATCAACGCGAACATTGGCAATTCGGCGGTGACATCATCGATTGGCGAGGAAGTCGACAAGATGACGTGGTCGATCCGCTGGGGCGGCGACACGGTCATGGATCTCTCGACCGGCAAGCACATTCATGAAACGCGGGAATGGATCATCCGCAATAGCCCGGTGCCGATCGGCACGGTGCCGATCTATCAGGCGCTGGAAAAAGTGAACGGCAAGGCCGAAGACCTGACGTGGGAAATTTTCCGCGACACGCTGATTGAACAGGCCGAACAGGGCGTCGACTATTTCACGATTCACGCGGGCGTCTTGCTGCGCTACGTGCCGATGACCGCGAACCGCATGACCGGCATCGTCTCGCGCGGCGGCTCGATCATGGCGAAATGGTGTCTCGCGCATCACAAGGAGAGCTTTCTCTACGAGCACTTCGAGGACATCTGCGAAATCATGAAGGCCTACGACGTCAGCTTCTCGCTCGGCGATGGCCTGCGCCCCGGGTCCATCTACGACGCCAACGACGAAGCCCAGCTCGGCGAACTGAAGACGCTTGGCGAGCTGACGCAGATCGCGTGGAAGCACGACGTGCAGGTGATGATCGAAGGTCCGGGCCATGTGCCGATGCAGCTCATCAAGGAGAACATGGACCTGCAACTCGACTGGTGCGACGAAGCGCCGTTCTACACGCTCGGGCCGCTCACCACCGACATTGCGCCGGGTTACGACCACATCACGTCGGGCATTGGCGCCGCGATGATCGGCTGGTTCGGCACCGCCATGCTCTGCTACGTCACGCCAAAGGAACATCTGGGCCTGCCGAACAAGGACGACGTGAAGACCGGGATCATCACGTACAAGCTCGCCGCCCATGCGGCTGACCTGGCCAAGGGTCATCCGGGCGCGCAGGTGCGGGACAATGCGTTGTCGAAAGCGCGTTTCGAATTCCGGTGGGACGACCAGTTCAACCTCGGCCTCGACCCGGACAAGGCGCGCGAGTTCCACGACGAAACCCTGCCGAAGGACTCCGCCAAGGTCGCGCATTTCTGTTCGATGTGCGGCCCGCATTTCTGCTCGATGAAAATCACTCAGGACGTGCGTGAATATGCGGCTAAACAGGGGGTGTCGGATATCGAGGCGTTGAAGCAAGGCATGCAGACCAAGGCCATCGAGTTCGTAAAGAAAGGCTCGGAGATTTACCAACGGACTTAAAAACTCACGCACGAAGAAAATGGAAACGGCCCGCCACATGCGAATGTGGCGGGCCGTTTGCTTTGTTCTGCGGAATCACCCGATCAGGCACTGTTTCTGCTCTCTGATTGAAAGAATTGGCGGGACCTGTTTTGTCGTCCGGGGAGGATGCGAGACAAGAACACGCCGATTCCGCGACACCTGTCACACCTTCTTGATTTATCGATTTGGAGAGTTGAAATGAACAAGATCAAACAGATTGGCGCTGCTGCTCTCGTGGTCGCACTTCTTGGCGGCCTGTCCGCCTGCGATCAAATGAGCACCCGTCAACGCGATACTGCAGTTGGCGCTGGCGTAGGCGGCGTGGCTGGCGCGGCCCTCGGCGGGAGCGCGCTTTCGACCGTTGGCGGAGCTGCGGCGGGTGGCATTATCGGCAATCAGGTCGGCAAGTAGTTCTTTAACGAAAGCGCTCGATACATGCCTGGCCGCTTGTGTTTCGATGCAGTTTCGCTCGCGGTTTCATCGCCTTGAAACACGTCGAAATATTCGCGGCCTCGCCAATGCTTTCCCACGTTTCAACGATGCGCTAGGCTCCTGGTATCAGTTTCTCGTTGTTCCGAACATCGCGTTTCTACGCAACCCAGGAGTCGCATCATGAACCCGAAGCTCGCAGCCGCAGCCCTCGTGGGCGCCTTGAGCTTGAGCGGCTGTTACTACGTGCCTTACGGCTACTATCCGTCTTACCCCGGCTACCCCGCCTACGCCGGTCAGCCGGTGGTCGGCACGGCGCAGGCGCAACGTGAGATTCCTGTGGCGCCGGACGGAGCTTCCGGTTCGGCTCCTGCGCAGCAGTACGACAACACTCAAAACGCACAGCAGAATTCAAGCAGTTATGCCTCTGCCACGCCGCCGCCCGCAGGCTATGCGCCACCTCCCGCCTACTACCCGGCTTACCCTGTCTATGCCCCATATCCGGCGTATTACGGTTATCCGTATGGCTATGGATACGGCTATGGCGGTCCAGCGGTTTCGATCGGCTTTGGATTCTGGGGCGGTGGGCACGGCGGTGGTGGCTGGCATGGCGGTGGCGGCCACGGGCATTATCACTAAGGGTTCGGCTTACTCCCGCCTTACCCGCTGGATGTAACCGTTTCACACCAGCCGCGCCGAAGTAGCGTGCTGGTTTGTCTGAAGGCGACGTTGCTCGGCCGGTGAAGCCCTTCAAGCCGATCTGGCACGTTTTTCGCTCCTGCCTCCGTCGAAAGCGCCGTTTCGCGCGCTCCGTCAGGGGACTCCTTATCATGCTGGTCTTTACGCTGATCCTTCTTTGGCTCGCAGCTTGCCTGGGCGTACTCTCCGTCTGGGTGCTGCGCGATGCGCCGTCCGCGGATGCGTCGCCTGGCGCCGCCGTGCAAGAGCCGACCACTCAATAAAACGAGACAGCCGTGGGTATTCATCCCTTGACGTCTGTCCACATCGCCCTATTCTTAGTCGGTACACGTTCGCCGATCACTTACTTAATGCGTTAAAAGCGCGCTGACGTCTGGATCGCAACCGCGATCGCCAGAATCGGAACTGCCGCGCGTCCTTGAAAAATAAGAACCAGGAGACGTTATGTTCCACCAGATTCTGACGCCAGTCAGCGGCTCGCTCGGCTGGTCTTTCCTCGTGGCGGCGCTGCCCATTATTGTCGTGCTCGTCTTGCTCGGATGGGCGCGCAGGCCTGCGTGGCAGGCGTCTCTAGCGGGACTCGTCGTTGGGATCGTGATAGCGATCGGCGTGTGGCATTTCCCGGTAGGACTTGCTCTCGATTCTGTGGCGGCCGGCGCGGTGTTCGCCGTCTGGCCTGTGATGTGGATCGTCTTCGCGGCCATCCTGCTCTACAACATTGCACAACGCTCCGGCCGCTTCGAAGCATTCCGCATGTGGATGATCGATAACCTGCCGAACGACCGGCGCATCGTGCTGGTTGTCATCGGCTTTTCTTTTGGCGCGCTGCTCGAGGGTATCTCCGGGTTCGGCACGCCGATCGCGATCACGAGTTCGCTCTTGATCCTGCTCGGCTTTCCTACGCTGGAAGCGCTGACGTTCACGCTGATCTTCAACACGGCGCCGGTTGCGTTCGGCGCGCTGGGCGTGCCGATCACCGTGCTCGGCGCCGTTACTCACCTTCCCACCGATGCCCTCGCAAAGATGGTCGGCCGCCAGTTGCCGTTCTTCGCGCTGATGCTGCCGTTCTACGTGATCGGTGTCTACGCGGGCTTTCGCAACATGCTCAAGATCTGGCCGGTGCTGCTGGTTGCCGGCGGGACGTTCGCGCTCACGCAATTCGTGACATCGAATTTCATCAGTTACTCGCTCACCGATGTCCTGTCGTCACTCGTCTCCCTGATCCTCACGATCGCGTTCCTGCGCGTCTGGAAACCCGCACCCGATGAACGCTTTGCGGTGAACGTGGATCGCGTGGCGCAGACACGCGGCAAACTTTCCGGCGGACATGGCTGGGTGCCGTGGATCGTGGTGTCAGTGGTCGTGATCGTGTGGACGGTGGCGAAGATCTTCATGATCGGCGATGTAAAAGTGGCATGGCCCGGACTCGACAAAGCCGTCTTCATCACGCTCTACAACCAGCCATATGCCGCAATCTGGGATTTCCAGCCGCTCGCCACAGGCACGGCTATCCTGGTGGCGGCGATCATCACCGCGTTGATCGTGAAGCTGCCGGCGCGTGAATTCGGCGCATCGATCGCGGACACGTGGATTCAGACCCGCATCGCCATTATGACTGTGGCGACGATCGTCGGGCTTGCGTACCTGATGAACTACTCCGGGATGAACTACACGCTCGGCCTGGGCGTGGCGTCGGTGGGCGCGATTTTCCCGCTGGTTTCCGCTTTCCTCGGCTGGGTTGCGGTGTTCCTGTCGGGCAGCGACACGTCCGGTAATGCGCTCTTCGGCAATCTGCAAGTGGTCGCCGCGCGCCAGCTCAATCTCAATCCGATCCTCATGGCCGCGACCAATTCATCAGGCGGCGTGATGGGGAAAATGATCTCGCCGCAAAACATCTCGACAGGCGTTGCTACAACGGGACTCAAAGGCAAGGAAGGCGTGGTGTTCGCCAAGACGTTCAAGCATTCCATCCTTCTGACGGTACTGCTCGGCGTGCTCGTCTGGCTGCAGCAGAACGTGCTGACGTGGATGATTCCGCACTGAAACTTTGTTGTCGCATCAATCTCCGACCACTCGCCCGCGCGTCGCTTTCACGGCGCCGCGGCGCACTTTTCCTTCGACTCTTCTCACCTGCGACGCACGCGTGGGTTTTGTCGCCACACGCGTGCGCCGCACGATACTCACACGCTGGACCATCTCGTCGAGCCGGGCAAGCGCCGCGGCGCGATTCATGTCCTGCGTGCGGTGCTCCTGCGACTTGATGATGATCACGCCGTCGCGCGTGATGCGGCTGTCGCGCAATGCGAGAAGCCGCATCTTGATCGACTCGGGCAAGGACGACGCGCGTATATCGAAGCGCAGATGGATCGCGCTGGATACCTTGTTGACGTTCTGGCCGCCCGCGCCTTGCGCTCGTACGGCGATCAGCTCCACTTCATTCGGCTGGATTGCATAGTCGATCATGTGATTCACGATGCCGCCTCCACAATGCGCGCCGCCAACCCCGAGTCACGCCGCGTCGGCGTCCGGACCGCCTGCGCAAAAACCGCCGCCGAGCCGATCACGTCAACGCGGCTACGCGCGCGCGTGATCGCCGTATAAACCAGTTCCCGCGATAACACGCGGCCGAACGCGTTTGGCAACACGAGCGCGGCGTGATCGAACTCCGAGCCTTGCGATTTGTGGACCGTCAGCGCGAACGCCGTGTCGTGAGGCGGCAACGCGGCGGGCGAGATGGCGCGCAACGAGCCATCGGCCAGGCGAAAGCAGACCTGCATTGCGCCGCCAGGTGTTGGCAGCGCAATACCGACATCCCCGTTGAATACGCCAAGCGCATAGTCATTGCGCGTGATGATCACCGGCCGGCCGGCGAACCATTGCGCGCCCGTACCCAATGTCACCGACGCCGCCGCCCGAACCCAGGCAGACACACGAGCATTGATCTCATCGACACCACGCGGTCCGTGACGCGTTGCGGCAAGTACGCGAAAGCGGTTGAGGGCATCGAATAGCGGCGCTGCGTCACTTCCGGTTGCCAGCGCTTCGGCGAGCGCTCGCGCGTAGGGTTCGAAGCCGGCGTTGAGAAGCGCGAGCGTACGGTCGGCGAGATGCGGGCCGGCGTCATCGATGAGCGTTGCATTGCCCCCGGCCGACAACGCCGCAAGCGCTTCGTCCACCGAAGCGCTGCGAATCGCAACTGACAGCCTGCCGATATCCGATTCCAGCCCGAACCGGTAATTGCGCTGCAGCCATACCACGCAATCAGTCAGCGGGCTTTGCGCCTCCGCCATGGCGACGGCCGGCGCGACTGGGTGCCAGTCGAGTTCGGCGTAGGCGTCGCTCTCCGGCATGGGATACCACGCGGGCTCGAGGTCCGGCTCGACCGATACCTGATCCTCCTCGGCCCCCGGCAACTCACCGATAAACCGTTCCACCGGCACCGGCAACGCCGCAGCAATCCGCTCGGCGCCGCGCTGGCTGAAAACCGGCCGCGCGCTCAATTCCGCGAATACGGCGCCCGCTTCCACGGCCGCCAACTGGTCCTTGTCGCCAAGCATGATGAGGCGGGCATTTGGCGCAACCGCTTCGAGCAAGTGCGCGGCGAGCGCGACATCGATCATGGATGCTTCGTCAATCACGATCACATCGAACGGAAGCGGGTTATCGCGATGATGCCGGAAGCGCCCGTTCACCTGCGTGCCGAGCAGCCGTTGCAATGTGAACGATGTGCTCGGCAGTCGCGCCGCCAGCTCAGGCGGCAGACTGCCGGCGCGTTCGGCCAGCGCCTCCTGCATGCGCTGCGCGGCCTTGCCCGTTGGTGCCGCAAGCGCCACGCGCAAGGCGGGGTTCTGGTCGAGCAAACAGGCGAGCACGCCGACGACCGTCGTGGTCTTGCCCGTTCCGGGTCCGCCGCTCACGATCGTCAGGCGTCCCGACAACGCCACCAGCGCCGCTACGCGTTGCCAGTCGATGCCGTCGCCGGCGTTCTTTGATGCGGTGAAGTACCGTCCCACTCGCGCTTTCGATTCGTCTGGATCACTTGCGGCAAAGTCCCCCTGAGACCGTTCGACCAACGCCCGCGCGAGCCGCCGTTCATAGTCGAAATAACGTGCAAGATAAATGCGCTGGCCGGAATCAATGACCAGCGGCAACAGATCCGCAGCCGCTTCCTCGCCATTACACACAACACCGCTCGCGAGCAAGGCCTCGCGCACAGTGCCGGGTTGGTCACCGTATCGGCGCGCCAATGCGGCGAGTGAGATGCAAACATGGCCCTGCGTCGTCGCCCGGCTTACGGCGAACGCGGCGCGCTGCGCCCATCGGGTGTTGCCGGCATCAGGCTGAAGGCGCTTCGACAACACGCCGATCCTGCGCGCGAAACCATCGGCGAGCGCCAGGCTTTCGTCGGCGATGAGATTCAGATCTGGCGCGTTCATGCGACGACTCCTTGCATCAGGCGGTCGAGCGCCTCGATCAGTTCAAACGACGGCTTGCCGACATGCACGCCCGCAGGGTCGCTGCCATTGCGCCAATCCGGACGCACGCCGCGAATGAACAAATACAAATACCCGCCGATGTGCCGCTCGAACGCATATTCACGCAACCGGATCTTCAGATAGCGATGCAACGCGACCACATAAAAGAGCGCCTGCAAGTGGTAAGCGTGCGAAGCCATTGAAGCGTCCAGCGACGCACCGCTGTAATCGGCCGGGGCCAGACCAAGATGATTCGACTTCCAGTCGACGATCCAGAAGCGCCCCTCGTGTTCCACGATCAAGTCGATAAAACCCTTCACGAAGCCGCGCAAGGTTGCAGCTTCGAGTGCGACATCGGGGAAGCCGTGCGCGACGAGCACGCGCCGCAACGCTGCGAAATCCAGCGATTGCGCCGGGAACAGGAATTCGAGTTCGTTCATGCGGCGCTTTGGCGAAATCATGTCGAGCCGCATGCCCGGCACGAGTTCGGTTTTCACCGTGTCGGCGAGAACGCGCGACATCATCAACGGGAGATCCGTTTCTGGTGCGTCAAAAACGGAAAGCGGAACGGGATGTTCGTGCAAGGCTTTCTTGATGGCCTCAGGCCATGTCGCAGGCTCCGTGAAATCCGCCAGTTCGTACATCCTGTGCAGACATTCACCCGCCGACGGTCCACGCGGAAACGCGAGGATATCGTCGGGATCGAGTGGAACCGGCGTCTCGGGCAACGGAGGTTCGAGAGACACAATCGCATCGATGCGGCCGTCGTGGTCCGGGCGTTCGTCGGCGGGTTGCGGCTGGTTCGATTCTTCGCGCGCGCCGGCTGCTATCATGGAACTGAAGCTCGCGGTACGCCAGCTATCGCGCAGCACACGACGACTCGTCCGCGGCTCGGGCGAAAACGCCGCATCGCGGCGCACAACCAGCGGTTCGCGGACATCGATGACCGGCAACGGCTCGACCGAAATCGATCCAGTCGCAAGCGCTTGCCAGGCGCCGATCACATTGTCCTCTTCAGGCGGCTCGGCCAGCCAGTCACTGAACTCGCGGCCCGCTCCCGCGACCAGCCAGTTCAACACGCTGCGCCGCGATTCCTTCGCCGACTTGCCGATCAGGTACACGCCGCCCACCACATAACACCGATACACCGCGCGCGTCAGCGCCACATAGACCAGCCGCGCACGCTCGGCGGCCTGCTCGCGCGTCGCCAGGCCGGAAGCGCGCTCACCTTCTTCATCGGTATAGCCGTAATGCAGGACGGCTGCGCCTTCGTCGTGGTATTCGCGGGCATCAGGAAGGCCGGACGAAGGTGGATCGCGCAACGCGCCGTCGTTCAGGAACGGGCAAAACACGACCGCATATTCAAGTCCCTTCGATTTATGCACGGTCACGATCTGCACGAGGTTGCGATCCGATTCCAGCCGCAATTGCGCGTCCTCTCCCCCGCTCTGCTCCGCGCGTTGCGCG
Source organism: uncultured Caballeronia sp. (assembly GCF_964243625.1). Classification (NCBI taxonomy): domain Bacteria; kingdom Pseudomonadati; phylum Pseudomonadota; class Betaproteobacteria; order Burkholderiales; family Burkholderiaceae; genus Caballeronia; species uncultured Caballeronia sp. The sequence continues at coordinate 10,676 of NZ_CAXTGZ010000039.1, read as the reverse complement.
GCGAGCCAGCGCAACGTCGGCGCAATGCCCGGTTGCACCGCGCCGCGCGCCTGGATCAGCTCGGCGAGATGGTTGACGTTCGTCAAGCGGCGTTCGCCATCCGGCCCGACCACCAGGCGCTGCGCAATGAACAACTCGCGCGCGAGCGTGCGCCACATGACCGCGAAGCCGCGCTCGTGCCACAACATGCGGTATCGTGAAAATCGCTCGACCCAGCTCATGGCGTCGGAGGCATTTTCTACGGTCTCGCCATGCTCCATGTTCCATAGCTCGGATGCATCGAGGCCGAGCCAATCGGTTGCAAGCGCGGCGCGAAGGCGACGCAGGTCGCCAGGGGTATCGATAGCCGCCAGCACGCGCTCGATCTGCTCGGCGTCGAGCGTGCCGAACACCGACGCTTGCGCCAATTCCACACTGCCCACGCCCCAGTTCGCAAGCACGCGCTTTACAAGACTGCCCTGCCGGTGAGTCTGCACGAGCACGGCAATCTGCCCCGGCGAAAACGGCTTCTCGCCGATCAACACTTCGCCGTCCTGCGCACCGCGCAACAAGCGCACGATCTCGGCCGCGCATGCCTCGGCGGCCTGACGGTTCGCGTTCGTCTTCGACAACACCGATTCACCTTGCGGCAAGAGCCACACGCAAAAATCAGCGGTATCGGAATACGCGGCTGACGGCGTGTCATCGATGAAGGGTTCGCGCTCGCGCGTCCCCGCGCGCACGGGCTGATATGTGAGGCCATCGAGAATGAACGCTGCCGGGTTCGTGCTAAAAATACGATTGCAGGCGTCGATGATCGGCGCTGTCGAGCGCTGGTTGACCGCCAGCGTATATCTCGCCGATGCCTCTTCACGCGCCTTCAAATACGTATGCAGATCTGCCGCGCGAAAACTGTAGATGGCCTGCTTCGGATCGCCGACGAGAAACAGCGGCCCCTGCGGCGCAAAGATCCTGCTGAAAATGGCGAACTGCAGCGGATCGGTATCCTGGAATTCGTCGATCAACGCAGCCGGGTAGCGGGCACGCAGCGCGTCGGCGAGCCACGGGTTGGCGTCGAGCGCCTGATACAGGTTCGACAGCAGATCGTCGAACGAAACCACGCGACGCGTGCGTTTGCGCGCCGCCAGTTCGAGCGGCGCGTAATCGAGCCACTCACGCACGATCCCGAGCCACGCCGCGCGCTGCGCCGCTTCCGCGGCAGCAGCGGCGGCAGCGAGCGTCTCCGCATGGTCGAAGAACACGTGCGCGGGCGGCTCGTTCTTCACCTTCGTGCCTTTTTTCAACGCGCTTGCGGTGAGCTTCAGCGCTTCCTTCGGGGGCGCCGCGTGACAGTCGTTATCGGCGAAATAATCGGACCATGCGGCAATCGCGGCGTCGATCAATGCACGCTTGTGCGTGGTCTTGCTGAGCTTCGCTTCGGCATCGACGAGCAATTGCACGATGGTCGCGCGCTCTGCATGCCAGAGCGCGCAGGCCGTATCGAACAACACCCGTGCGTCTTCCCGCACGCCTGATTCCATTTCGCCCCAGCGCAGCGCCGCCAGCGGTTTTTTCAAGCGGCGCGAAAGCTGTGCATCGAGCGATGCCGGCCCGGCGCCCTTGCTCACCAGCCACGCAGCGAATGACGAGTCACGCGCCGCGGCGGGCTCGACCCGTTCACGCCAGAAGTCTGCCGCCATTTCGAAACGCAACGCGCTGTCGTCGGCTTCGAGTTCGAACGCGAACGGCATGGTTGCCGCAAACGGCGCCTCTTGCAGCGCGCGCTGGCAGAACGCGTGAATGGTGTGGATAGCGGCCTGATCGAACGTGTGCAGCGCAATCCGGATACGCTTGAGCGCTTCTTCCGGATCGACACGCTCGAGCGTCGTTTCGAACAGGCGCTCGATGAATGCGTCACCCGCTGTGTCGCCTGTTTCCATTGCATGCGCGATCTGCACGAGCCGCGAACGGATGCGTTCGTGCAATTCGGCCGTCGCCGCTTTCGTGAACGTGACGACGAGAATCGCGTCGGCGGCGAGCTTCTTTTCGAGCAGCAGCCGGACATAAAGCGCGCAGATGTTCCAGGTCTTCCCTGTCCCCGCCGATGCTTCGATCTGGTTCACGCCATCGAGCGGACACTCGAAGACATCAAGTTCGCCGATGCTCACGGTCGTTGCCATATTTGTTGCCATATTCGTCATGCGTCGCTCCGCAAGTGCTGCTTTAGCGGCTCGAAAACGAGACGAGCGAGCGTGGCGAAAGTTTCATCGAGTCTCAGATCCGAGCCCCGAAACGCGATGCGCAAAGCAGGATCATCCGACTCGCCACGCGTCCTGTCCGATATCCACATGCCCTGCGCCTTGGATTCGCTCTCCGTTACCCACGTCCACGCGCTCTTGGGGAAGAACCGCAATGGCAACCTCCGTCCCGCGCGATAAAGCGCCGCAAGCGTCGCAAAGTGAGCAAGAGGGTCGGCGACAGGCGTCAGTTCGAAACCGCTCGATTGCGCGCCGCGCCCGTGCCACACCGTGCGCCTTGGACCGTCGGGCAGCGCGGCGCAATACGCGAGATGGGCAAGCCACGCGGACAGATAATCGCGCGCACGCGGCACGTCGTACCGGTAGATGATCTGGCCTTCGTCGGTCAGTAGATTCAACGTGCCGTGGATTTGCATTGGTTGCAGGGCGTCCGCCTGCAACGTCGCGTCATAGCGTCCGAAGAGTTCGGCGTCGGGCCAGCGCGGCGCGATGTCCAACGCAAAAGGCAAACGCGACGCGCCTACTTCCGTTGCGATCCGAACGCGATTGGCAAGCGAATGCAACGCGCCGATCTCGCGAGATTGCCACACGCCGCCCGTCGCACCGCCCGGCATTTCAGGACTTGCGCGCGCAACCCGGCGCGCGCGATCGAGCGCACGAGTTTCGTTTTCAACGGTGAGTTCAAGCAGCGACGGCAACACACGGTCAGCGAGCGCCGCACGGCCGGGATATTCAAGCTCGAACGGTTCGGTATCGCCGAGTTCGCTTTCAGCGTCGAACAGCGCGATGCCAAGACGATCGCGCAGGATCGCTCGCGCCGGATGGCGCCAAAATCGCTCGAAATCATCGAAGGCGATGGGTTCGACGTCTTCCGCCGGCAACGGCACGCCGAAGAATCTGACGGACGGCTCGGTCTTGCCGAGCGCCAGCGTCCGGGCAAGCTCTGCGCGCTCGGGCTCATAGGTGAACAAGGGATTGCTGAAGTACTCAGGCGCGAATGGTTGCAGCGGATGCTCGAACACAAAGCGGCTGCGTGCCGCTTCAAGTTCCTTAGGCGACGCGTCGTCTCCCGCGACCGTCACGGCGAGATGATCGAGCAGTTCATCGATCAGCGCAGCGGGCGGCAGTGCGGCGTTGTCGCGAATGCTGCGTCCGGTGTACGCGATCATCAATCGATCGCGTGCAGCCAGTAGCAAGTCGAGGAACAAGTTGCGCTCGTCGTCGCGGCGTTGACGATCGCCGAGCTTGCCGAAACTTGCCATCAGGTCGAATTCGTCGGCACGCGCGAGACTTGGCAACATGCCGTCGTCCATGCCGAGCAAACAGATCACGCGATACGGCAAGCCGCGCAAGCTCGTCAGCGACGAAAACGTCACACCGCCCCACGGCACGCCGCCACGCGCGGCATCGTCCAGGGCATCCGTCAGCGCCGTGCGTAATACATCTGCGGGAATTTCGGTTTCGGCCGCGCCCTCGTTCATTGAAAGCATCAGCGAGTCGAGCGTTGCGCGCACATCGGCGATCGAATCGGCGAACGGCAGGCCAGCATCGAAAAATTGCGTGAGCGCGTCGAGCAGCGTTTGTGTCCACGCCGCGGGCGTGCGTGGTGTGGCGACGCGCTCGCCGAAGGCATCTATATGGTCAATGAAACGCGTCAACCGCCCGAGCAACTCCGAATCCGATCCGTGCGCGCCTTCCACGGGCAGCCATTCGTCGACAGGAGCGCCGCCATCGGGCAGCGCGTAGCCAAGGAAGAGCCGGGTCAGCGCATCCGAAAACGTATGGCGGGCTGCAGGAACATCCACGCCAGTGACGGCCGAAGGCGCGAGACCACGCCGCGCGCCCGCCGCCGCCAGCCATGTCTGCGCGGTTTCGAGCGCGACGGCATCGATGCCATAACGCGCCGCGACCGCATCGACCCGCAGCCATTCGATCAGTTCGGGTGCACCCACGCTGCGCTCGGGCAGCGCCAGCCAGTCAAGCAGCACACGCGCGACAGGATTCGCCTGCGATGGCGGCAGACCCGTGATCCGATACGGAATGCGCCGACGCTCCCCGGCCACGCCGGGCGGCGCAGTGCCGAACACGCCGTCGATCAGCGGACCGGCCGCGGCCAGATCCGGAAACGCCACGAGTACGTCGGACGGCTGCAGTCCGTCGACCTCGTCGAACCAGCCGAGCAGGCGGTCGTGCAGCACTTCGAGCTGGCGCGACAGACTATGGCAAACATGAATCTCGATCCCGGGTTCGAGAGAGAGTGCCTCCTCGGGTCCGGACGGCGCGTCCAGGTCGAGGATGGCGTTCTGCACGTGCGCGAGCCAGCTCGGCGCGGCGTTGTGCTCGAAATGACTGGCTTCCCGCGATGCTGCGCTTTCAGTCAGCTCATGCAACATATGCAGTTGCGCCTGCGTCTGGCGGCCCCATTCGGCAAGCAGCGGATGCCCAACCTCCTGGAAGTCCAGCTTGCCTGCGAGTTCGAGTTGTTCCACCCGTGCCTCGCTGACAATATCGAACCAGAATGCCCGGCACGGATTGATGGCGTAAATACGGACGTCGATCCAGCGCGACAGTTCACGCAGCAACGCAATATGCAGCGGCGGCATGGTCGGCAACGCGAACACGCTGACGCGCTCGGGCCACTCCGCCTTCATCACGGCATCGAGATCCAGCTTCGGCGATTCGGTCAGGAACTTGTACGCAGGCGGCGTGGGGTCACGCGCGTCGGTATCGAGCGCAAGATCGGCAAGCAGTGCGCGCCACAGATCGGCCTGCCAGCGTTCGTCTTCGCGCTGGATGGCGCTCGCGCCGGGCAGGCGTGGACCGTTGGCATCGATCGCGCCGCCGGTGGACGCCATGATCGAGCCGCCTGCCTGCCAGTGCTGCAGCCATTCCGGGCGGTATGTCAGATAGTGATCGAACACCGTCGCAATACGGCGCGCGAGTTCGTAGCGCATGGAATCGTCGGCTGCATCCAGATACGCGTGAAGCCGCGACGAACCCTCGGGCGCCGTGTCCTCCATTGCGCCGAGCAGACGAAAGCAGCGCCACACTAGCCGGTCCGGCGCAAAAGGAGAATGCTCGGGCACCTGTAACACGCCGCCAATGCGCGCCCACAACCATTGCGCGAGATAACACAGGTCAACGTTGGCGCAGATTCCGAAGCGCGCCGCCATGTCGAGTTCCAGCCGCCTTCGCACCGCCGCGCTCGGCACGATGATGGTCTGGCTTGCGAAGGGGTCACCATCATTGAGCGCGAACGCGGCAACGTCGTCCAGCAGCGCCTGCGACAGCGTTTCATGGCGGTTCGAATAGAAAAGTTCGAGCATGGATCCTGCTAGTTGAGCGTGAAAGGCAACGGCTCGTTCGGCAAAAGCCAGGGACGTGTCGCGAGGTGAAACGACAGGATAGCAAAGGCCGTTCTCCACGGCGATTAGGCCGAACGGCCTAGGTTTCGGCGCCGTCGAGTTGGGTTAGACTCGGAGCCACAATGAAAGGCGGGGCCGAGCGCCTCACAGGCAAACGGGACCACGCCGGGAAATTAGGAAGTCGATGCGTTACTCGCTAGAAATCAGAAAATTCATTTATAGCCAGTACTTCTTCGGCGGCTTGCGCATTGCGCTCGGCGTCTCGCTGCCTGCCGTCCTGATGCTGACCATTTTTCACAATCGTGAACTCGGCTTCACAATAGCGACCGGCGCATTGGGCGCGTGCGTGGTCGATATGCCGGGGCCGCTGAAGTACAAGCACAATGAGATGCTGGCGTGCACGGTGATCGGGTTTTTGTCGGCGCTTGCAACCGGGATTGCGAGCGCGAATGTGGTGACGTTGTGGCTGACCGTCGTGCCGCTCACGTTCGTGCTGTCGCTGATCGTGGTGTACGGCAATCGCTGGCCGCAAATCAGCTTCGCCACGCTCTTCATGATGATCGTGACGCTGGAAGAGCATTTCACCCCCATGCAGGCGCTCGTTTATGCATCGTGGATTCTGCTCGGCGGCCTCTGGTACACCTATTGGGCAACGTTCGTCAGCCGCTGGATGGTCTATCGGATCGAACGCCAGGCGCTCGCCGAAAGTGTCTTCAGTTGCGCCGAGTATCTGCTCGCGCGTTCCGAGTTCTACGATCTCGATACGAATATCGACGAATGTTATAGAAAGCTGATCGAAAAGCAGATTCAGGCGGTTGAACGTCAGGACGCGGCGCGTGACATCGTGCTGCGCAACCTGCCCAAGCTGAGGAGCGGCAAACTCGATCCGCGCCGCGCGATGCTCTTCAACCTGTTCATCAACGCGGTGGACCTGCATGAGATGTTCGTCGGCGCGCACACGGACTATCCGCTCGTGCGCAACACGTTCGGCGGCGCGGACATCCTGATCTTCTATCGGGATCTGATGCGAAAGTCTGCGCTCGATCTCGAAGACATTGGTCTGGCCGTGCTGCAGAATCGACCGGCGCGTCCGAAGATCAACGTGAAAGCAGAGTTGCGCGCGATCGAATACGAACTCGATCAAATGCGCAAACATGAAGTCCCGCAGAAGAACCCCGAGGCGTATTCGGCGGTGTCGTCGGCGTTCAGGCGGTTATGGAGCGCGACTCGTCTCATCGATAAAATGCGGCGCCAGACGCGGCACGATCCGAGCATCACGGAAACAGAAATACGCGTTGATCCGAAGCTGTCGCGGTTCGTGTCGAGCCGGCGCGTGCCGTTCATGCAGATTTTTTCCAATCTGACCATGTCGTCGCCGAGCTTTCGACATGCGCTGCGGGTGACGATCGCGGTCGGTATCGGCTTCTGGCTCGGACGCTTGTTGCCCTTGACCAACGCGTACTGGATCGTGATGACCACCGTCATCATTCTCAAGCCGGGCTACTCGCTCACCAAGCAGCGCAACGTGCAGCGGATCATCGGCACGGCCATAGGCTGTACGGCATGTGTCGGGCTGATTTTCGTGGTGAAGGATCCGCATGTGCTGCTCGTGGCCATGTTCGCCTGCATGGTGATGAGCTATAGCCTGCTGCTTTTCAATTACACAGCGAGCGTCGTTTTCACGTCGGCGTATGTGTTGCTGATGCTGCATTTGCTCGCACCAGGCGGGATGCGCCTGATTGGCGAACGGGCAATCGATACCGCCGTGGGTTGCGCAATCGCCATCGCCGCGAGCCACCTGTTCCCGTACTGGGAATACCGGCTGATGGGCAAGCAAGTGCACGACATGATCGGCGCAATGCGCAACTACCTCGAAGCGAGCTGGTGGTGGACGGGGAAGCCCGCGACGCAACCCGAAGCGAAGACCGCGACAAACCCCAATCTTTTCGCCGATGCCAATGCGGCGACTGCCGAAGCGGCAACAATGGCGCTCGCAAAGGCAGGAACGCCCGCTTCGGCGCCGGAAGCCGAGAGTGTGTCAATGGTTACGACCACAGGCGAAGCCGCGAGCGCAACCACTGCGGCCAAAACCAAACCGGTTTCCGGCGAAAGCACCGCGGCGACTGCTCAGTCGGGCGCATCGGCGGCCGCCGCCGAAGCCGCATCGGCCCTGGACAGCGATTTCAAATACCGCCTCGCACGCAAGAACGTGCATATCGCTTTTGCGAATCTCGGCCAGGCGTTTCAGCGCATGATGCTCGAACCCAAAGCGCAGCAGAAGTTCGTTCCCGAGCTCAACGACCTTCTGGTGCGCAGCCACGTGCTCGCGTCCCAGATCACGGCTGCCGGTCCCTTGCTGCAGTCCGTTGGAAAGTCCGCCGCGGGTCACGCCGCGCAACCCGTTCAACGCGCGCTGACCGTGATTCGTGACAATTTGACGCAGGCGCAAGAAGGCGTGCCCGCGCCCGACGATCAAGCCGAGCAATCGAAGCAACTCACGGTTGAACTGGATTCAATGGTGGTGGGCGCCGAGCGCGCGGAAGATATTCCGTTCGACGCCGTGCAGGACCTGAAGCTGCTCGCGCATCAGTGCAAGCAGATGCTGACGGCGTCGTTCCTGATCCGCAAGGACGCGAGCCTCATCAACTTGCCGGAATGAATGCGGCGCGAGTGCCGCGTTATTGCGAAGCGCCCGTGGCAGGCACGGCGGGCACCGTTGTGCCGGATGCGGGCGTTGCGTTTTCATGCTCGTAGTCGCGCTTTTCGCGGATCGCGTTGAAAAATAGCGTTCCGATCACAAGCAGCACAACGACCACAATAAGAATACTGATCGCGAAAGTGGGATTCTTGCGCGTCGGGGCCTGTTTGCGGCGGTCATCGGTCATGAAAAT
>NZ_CAXTGZ010000039.1:0-2173 GCF_964243625.1 uncultured Caballeronia sp. | reverse complement strand
GAGGCTCTTTTAAGATTGGATGAAGCGCAAGATCTTACTCGACGCTGATTTCAGATGGATTGCGGGATTTCACTCCGAGAAACACGCAAGACACGGTCCCCATTCGGGCCGACGGCTAATTCGCTGTCACACCGACCGGCGGCCTGACTGGCAGCGCCGTGGAATATTTGATCTGTTCCATCGCGAAACTCGAACTCACGTCGTACAACGGAATGGCGCGAATGAGCGATTTGTACACACGGTCGTAATCGTCGATATCCGACACCACCACGCGCATCAGGTAGTCCGTTTCCCCGCTCATCCTGTACACCTCGACCACTTCGGGGATATCACGCACGGCACGTGTGAACTCGTCCGCCCAGTCCTGCGTGTGCTGGTTCGTCTTCACGGCGACAAACACCGTGGTCCCCACACCGAGCTTGCGTGGATCGCACAGGGCGACCTGCGCGCGTATCACGCCGGCTTCCTTGAGGCGCTGAACGCGTTTCCAGCACGGCGTCTGCGAAAGATTGACCCGCGTCGCCAGTTCGGCAATGGGCATCGTGACATCTTCCTGTAGCAGTTCCAACAGCTTCCGATCGATAAGGTCCATGCCCACGCCGCCCCTTGTAGGAAATTATTCTACTTTTGCGCCAATTTACGAAATTATATGGAAACTTCTTCCACAAGCAAACCGGTATAAATGAGCTATCGAAGAACGCAAATTCGCTGCCCTTTTGCGGACCAAAGCTGACCATAAAAGCTCGCCATGACCCTGATCCTCGACACTGTTGAAGCCCTGGACACCCAACTTTCGCTCGCCCGGTTGTCCCATGCACTCGATGCCGCGTGCTGCCTGGACCCGGCATCGCCAGGCTTCACGCTGGATGTCCGGGCCGCACTGGCCGGTTTGGCCGCTGAACCGGGGCTGCTATCCAACGCACAGCGCGAATCCAGCGCCAATGGCTACAGGCGGCACCTGTTGCTCGAGGATCCACTTGGCCGCTACGCCGTGGCGGCTCTTGTGTGGCGGCCCGGCCAGATGAGTCCGGTCCACGGGCACCATACGTGGTGTGCTTACACGGTAATCGAAGGGACGCTGAGCGAAACACTGTTTTCCTTTGACGCCGATACCCATCGCGTGGTCGAAATCCGACAGCATAAGCGCGTTTGCGGCGCCGTTTCGGTGGTGGGCGCGGGACGCGCCGCGATCCACCGCCTCGGTAACGCATCAGCAGCGCGGAAAACCGCTGTCTCCATTCATGTCTACGGCGTGACGGGTGCGCAAATATCGACGCACGTGAACGACCTCGTGCAAGCCGCCTGACAGCTACGCTTTCCCTGGCGCCGCTGCAGTCGGAATCTGCGGCGGAATCTGCACGGATTGATCCGTTGCCGGCGGCGCGGGCTGCGGATCATGCGAGATATCGCGCGCCTCCGACGCGGCGCTGCGCGCAGCCGGGGACACGGGCGACATCGGCGAGGGGTCCTTCACTTCGTCGAGATCGTCCCAAGGCGCGTCCTTGCCCGATGATTCCTTCGATACCCGCAACTGCATTTGCGGCACCGGAACGTCCATCCCGACCTCGTCCATCTTCCGTTTGACCCTGACGTTGAAAGCCCGGGCGACGCTCCACTGCTTCAACGGCAGCGTCTTGATCTGCCCTTTCACCACCATCCAGTTCGGATCGAAACGGTCGAGCCCCCACACTTCGATTGGCCCGAGCATCTCGCGCCGGTAGCGGAAATCCGCTTTCAGTTCGGCGCCCACTTCCCGGATCATCTGCGTGACATGGTCGACGTCGGCCGAGAACGGCACGCGCACTTCGAACACGGCGTAGGCGAAATCACGCGACAGGTTCTTAACGATCTTGATCTGCGAGAACGGAATCGCGTGAATGGCGCCCTGCCCGTCGCGCAAACGCACCGTCCGAATGGTCAGCGTCTCGACCACGCCTGCATGGCCTCCATCGACTTCGATGGAATCGCCTACCGAAATCGTGTCCTCGATAATGATGAAAAGCCCCGTGATCAGATCGGCCACCAGCGACTGGGCGCCAAAACCCACCGCCAGGCCAATCACGCCCGCGCCCGCAAGCAGCGGCGTCACGTTCAGCCCAAGATTTGCTGCCGTCACAATGGCGGCGGTGGTCAGGAGCGCCCGGCCCTCCGCGCGATCCACATCCTCCCGCAG
>NZ_CAXTGZ010000038.1:0-20463 GCF_964243625.1 uncultured Caballeronia sp. | reverse complement strand
CTCACGGTCGAGCAGACGCCAGAAGACGACGCCGTATCGGCGCAGCAGGGTCATGGCGACGTGTTCCAGTGCATCTCCCGGTGCGCCGTCGCTTTGCGGGCGGCGCAGCAACGCCCAGCGTCCCGCGTCATCCATCCCGCCTATGAAACGCCCTCCCCGCCTTGGCCGGCGGCTGGAGAATGCGTTGCGCCGCGAGGCCGGCGCGAGCAATGCGCGCAAGCCGGCGAAACTATCGGCGTTGACCAGTCCCATCGATACCAGTTCGCCCAGCGCCGTCTCGAGTTCGGTGTCGAGCAGGCGGACATCGGAGCGCAGCTCGTCGAAGAACATGGCGCCGTGTTGTGTGAGCGCGTCGAAGATCATTTGCGCACGCGATGACGGTTCGGGCGACTGGGCCGGCTGCATCAGCGCATTCCACGCCGGCAAGTTGCGGCGCGGCAGCAGGACGATGGGCGTGGTGCGCACCGGTCCGCCCGAGCTGCGCGAGCGTATGCCCGGACGGCTCCAGACCCCCTTGCCGGCGCGGCAGAGGTCGTCGAGCCAGGACATCGAATATTCGCCGAGACGCGCGGGCAGGATCTCGTCCTCCCATGCCACCGCCGGGGCTTCATAACCCTCGAGCTGCTCGATGACCGACATCAGCGCGTCATGGCCGTCGGCATGCGGATCGGCTTTGGAATCCGCGCTCAAATGCTGCCAGTCGAACTGGAAGCGCATGAAATCCTGCAACTCGACCGGTTCGATCTCGCGACGCAGGCGGCGCACGGTGTATCGGTGGATACGAGCGAGCAGATGACGCTCGCACCATTCTTCTTCCATGGCGCCCGGCGTGAAGCGGCCGCGCATGACATATCCCTCGGCTTCGAGACGCGTCAGCGCGAGCGCCACCGGCGACGCCGGGACCACGAGCGCGCGTGCGATTACCGCGACGGGCAGCGGACCAAAACCGCTCAGCCGCGCGCGTATGATTTCAACGAGCGCATCGTCTTCTGTCCAGGCGTCGTCGAAGCCCTGCGGCGGCTTCAAAGGCGGTTGCATCGGTGCGACCGGATGGATCGCGCGCACGCACGTGAGACGTTCGACCGGCACCCACAACCCCTCCTTCGATGCCACCTGGAGACACGTCGCACGGCCCGACTGCGCCAACGCGGTCAGCCATGCAGGCCAGCCATCGTTGGCTTCAGCCTCGGCGTCCGTGATGCACGCAAGCGTGGAGAGCGCTTCATGCATTTCATCGGCGCTACGCACCGACGGCCACGCTTCCTCGCGCACGCCCGCGATGGCGTCGGCATCGAGCGCGCCGAGATCATCGGCGGAATCGGGATCGGTCCAGCGGCGGGCCAGTACGGCTTGCGTGCGGCGTTCCTCGATCGGGGCATCGTCGAGAAAGGCGTACGGACGCGCCGACAAAACCTCAGCCGCCAGCGGCGACGGCGCGGGCAGATCGCGCGTGACAAGCCTGATATCGCCACTTTCGATACGCCGCAGCAACGCCAGCCACGCGTTGCAATCCATGGCGTCGTGCAGGCAGTCGTCGATGGTCTGGTCCACCAGCGGGTGATGCGGCACCTCGCGCTCGCCCACCACGTTTTCGATGCACGCCGCCTGATCCGGAAACACGGCCGCGAGCAGGTCCTCGCTTTTCATCCGCTGCAGTTGCGGCGCAACGCGTCTCCCTCCGGCATAACGCGGCAACGCCAGCGCGTTGGTCGCGTTCCAGCGCCAGCGCACGCCGAAAAGCGGCGCGTCGAGCAGCGCCTGGATCAGCACATGTTCCGCCGTGGCCGGACGCAGATAACGCCAGACTTCATCGAGTGGGAAACTGTGGCCGCCCGTCAGCGACAAGACGATCGCGTCTTCAGTGGCCGCCGCCTGCAACTCGAAGTTGAATGTGCGGCAAAAACGCTTTCGCAGCGCGAGTCCCCACGCACGGTTGACGCGGCTGCCGAACGGCGTGTGAATGACGAGCTGCGTGCCGCCGGAGGCATCGAAGAAACGCTCCATCACGAGCGTATCCTGTGTCGGCAAGACGGATAGCGCCGCACGCGACCGAGCCAGATATTCGACGATCTGCCGTGCCGCTGCCTCTCCAATGCCCGTGGTTTCATCGAGCTTCGCGATCGTTTCCTCAACCGTAGATGAGCCGAGCCACGTATCCACTTGCTGATGCAAGCGCGCTATCGCAGCGGAGAGCTCATCGCTGCGTCCGGGCGCTTCGCCAAGCCAGAACGGAATGTTCGGCGGCTGACCATGTGCGTCTTCCACGCGGACCCGGCCGCCTTCCACACGCAGGATCTTGTACGACGCGTTGCCGAGCTGGAACACATCGCCGGCAAGACTTTCGACCGCGAAATCTTCGTTGACCGTGCCGATCTGCAAGCCTTGCGGTTCAAGCAGGACCGCGAAGTCCGCGTTGTCGGGAATCGCGCCGCCGGACGTGACAGCGGTCAGGCGCCCACCGCGCCGGCCGCGCACCGTATGCGTCACCGCATCGCGATGCACATAAGCTCCGCGCACGCCGGTTCGTCCCGTGTAGCCTTCGGCGAGCATCCGCAATACCGCATCGTATTGCGCACGTTCGAGCGAGGCGTACGGCATTGCGCGGCGCACGAGCGCGAACAACGCGTCCTCATGCCATTCGCGGCTCGCGACTTCGGCGGCGATCTGCTGTGCGAGGACATCGAGCGGCGCGTTCGGGATATGCAACGCATCGAGTTCGCCACGGGCGACGCAATCGAGCAACGCCGCGCATTCGATCAGGTCGTCGCGCGACTCGGGGAAGAGCCGTCCTTTTGGCGTGCCGCCGACCTGATGCCCCGAACGCCCGACGCGCTGCAAAAAGCCGCCGATCGACCCCGGCGAGCCGAGCTGGCAAACCAGCTCCACATCGCCAATATCGATACCCAGTTCCAGCGATGCCGTCGCGATCAGCACCTGCAACTCGCCGCGCTTCAGGCGCTGCTCGGCATCGAGCCGCTGCTCCTTCGCAAGACTGCCGTGATGCGCGGCGACCGCGGTCTTGCCGAGGCGCTCGGTGAGATGGCGCGCGACGCGCTCGGCCATGCGGCGCGTATTCACGAACACGAGCGTGGTGCTGTGCATGCCGACGAGTTCGGCGAGCCGGTCGTAGACACGCTCGCGCACGTCATTCGACATGATGGCGTCGAGCGGCACGGGCGGCAGTTCGAGCGCGAGATCGCGTTTGCGGACGTGGCCGACATCGACAATGGAACACGGCCGGTTGCCCGTCAGGAACTTCGCGACGAGTTCGATCGGCTTTTGTGTCGCCGATAACCCGACCCGCACCGGCGTCTCCTGCCGCCGCTCCATGCACAGTGCATCGAGCCGCTCGAGGCTCAGCGAAAGATGCGCGCCGCGCTTGTTCCCGGCGACCGCATGGATTTCATCGATGATCACCGTGCGGACCGTCGACAACATCGAGCGTCCGGAATCCGAACCCAGTAGCACGTAAAGAGATTCCGGCGTGGTGACGAGAATATGCGGCGGCCGCTTCCTGACAGCGTTGCGTTCCTTTTGCGTGGTGTCGCCGGTGCGCACGGCCGCGCGAATTTCAACCGGCGGCAGGCCGAGCCGTTCCAGTTCCGCCGAGATCCCGGCGAGCGGGTCTTCGAGATTCACGCGGATATCGTTGGAAAGCGCCTTCAGCGGCGAGACGTAGACCACGGAGGTCTCGTCGGACAACGGTTCCTTCACGCTTTCATGCACGAGCTGATCGATCGCCGCAAGGAACGCCGTCAATGTCTTGCCCGAACCGGTAGGTGCAGCGACAAGCGTCGAGCGCCCGGCTTTCAGCAGCGGCCACGCGCGGGCCTGCGCCTCGGTGGGCGCGGGGAAATGCCGGTTGAACCAGTTCGCAACGGCGGGATGAAAGCCGGCGAGCGGTTTTGGAGTCATTTTCCTGGCTGCGGTCATATCACTAGTGTATTAGCGGCGCGCAAAACGCGTCCGGCTCGCTGTGCCTCCGTCCGCCGAAATGATCGATTCAATCAAATATACGATCGATTTGCGCATTTCATCAATCGAGACTACACTTCATTTTGATCATTCCAATCAAACATATGATCGATTCGAGCACTCGACTCGAGATCACCTCTCAGCAGGCATTACACCGGAGACCCGCATGGCCCAGTTCCCAATCAAGCGTTCAATCGAGCGTGTTCCCGGCGGCATGATGATCGTGCCGTTGCTGATCGGTTCGCTGATCGCGACCTTCCTGCCCGGCATGCCGAAGTTCTTCGGCTCCTTCACCAGCGCGCTGTTCACCGGCGCGTTGCCCATTCTGGCCGTGTTCTATGTGTGCATGGGCGCGAGCATCGATGTCAAGGCCACGCCGTATCTCATCAAGAAAGGCGGCGCGCTGTTCGCGGCGAAGATCGGCTCGGCGATCGTGGTGGGTATTGTGCTGGGGCACTTCCTGGGCGAGCAACCGGTGTCATCGGGCATCTTCGCCGGCATTTCGACGCTGGCCGTCGTCGCCGCGATGAACGATACCAACGGCGGCCTCTATATGGCGCTGATGGGCCAGTACGGCCGATCGGAGGACGTGGGCGCGTACACGATCATGTCGCTGGAATCGGGACCGTTCCTGACCATGGTCACGCTCGGCGTGGCAGGGTTGTCGGCGTTTCCGTGGCCGACACTCGTAGGCAGCATCCTCCCGCTCGTCGTCGGCATGCTGCTGGGCAACCTGGACCGCGAAATGCGCGACTTCCTCGCGCGTGCCGTGCCGGTGATGATCCCGTTTTTCGCACTGGCGCTGGGCGCGAGTCTCGATCTGCACAAGGTCTGGCAAGCTGGATTGCTCGGCATCGGACTGGGTCTGGCAGTCGTAGTCGTGACCGGCATTCCGCTGTATTTCACCGATCGCATGACCGGCGGCACGGGCGTGGCGGGCGTCGCAGCCGCGAATACCGCAGGTAATGCGGCGGCCGTTCCCGCCTTGATCGCGGCGGCCAATCCGGTCTATAACGAGGCCGCAAAAAGCGCCACATTGCTGGTTGCGGCATGCGTGGTAGTGACCGCGATCGTGTCGCCCATCCTGACCGCCGCTGTTGCCAAACGCGCGAGCGCGCGTGCCGAAGCACGCCGCGTCCTGAACAAAGAGGCCACGCGATGAACACCCGCAGCATCCTCATCATCGCAGACGATCTGTCGGGCGCGGCCGATTGCGCGATTGCGTTCGCCGGCGCGGGACGGCGCACGATCGTGACGCTGGATGCATCGAGCGCGTTGAAGGCAGGCACCGATGCAGATTCCATCGATGTGATCGCCGCCGATACCGACACCCGCCGCCTCGCATCGAACGCTGCCGCGCGCCGGACCGCCGATGCATTCAGTACGCTCGCCGCGCCTGGCCGCCGCTTGTACAAGAAGATCGATTCGACCTTGCGCGGCAACTGGGCCGCCGAGGTCGCGGCGCTGCAACCGCGTGCGGGTCTCGCGATCGTCGCGCCCGCGTTTCCGGCAACCGGCCGGACCACGCACGGCGCGCGCGTGCTGGTGCATGGCGAGCCGCTCGAAAGCACGGATACATGGAAGCTGGAAAACGCCGACCGGCCGGCCAACGTGCAGGCCATGCTGGAAGACGCGGGTCTGCGCTGCGCTTCGATCGATGTGGACACCCTGCGCGGCGACGCCGAGGTTCTGCGCAACCGCGTCCGCGCGACGACGAAGGAACGCATCGAGGCACTGATCGTCGATGCCCATACCGGCGACGACCTCAAGCGCCTCGCCGAAATCACCTCGCAACTCGACCACGAACTCTTCTGGGTGGGATCAGGCGGACTCGCGCGCGAACTGGCGACGCTTCCCGATCTCTTCAGCAACCCGCCGAGCGAGCCGCTCATCCACGAGAAACAGCATGGCCCGATCCTCGTGCTGGTCGGCAGCTTGTCGTCCGTCTCCGAGCGCCAGTGTGCGATGCTCCGGGAGCGTGCGGGCATTGCCGAACTGATCGTGCCGCCAGCCGTATTGCGCCAGGGCGCGGGTGCGGAAAACGAGCACAGCGAGTGGCGCGAATGGCAATCGAAGATCGCCGATTTTCTCGTGAAGCGAATCGATCTGCTGGTTCGTATCGGCCGCGACGATGCCTTCGATCCCGCCGAAGGCGCGCATCTGTCGAATGCATTGGCCGCGCTGGTCGCACCGCACTTCGAGCACATCGGCGGGTTGATTGCGACCGGCGGCGAGACCGCCCGCGCGATGCTGAGCGCCACGGGCATCGGCAGTCTCGATTTGCTGGCCGAAGTCGAAGCCGGCGTTGCGGTTGCACGGCCTTCTGCGCCACTGGCATCGCGCCCCGCGATTGTCACGAAGGCCGGCGCATTCGGCAGCGAACATGCGCTGTTCGGCGCGTGGGAACACCTGCAGCGGCTGCCTTTACCAACAACTAACACGCATTGAATCCAGGCGAGCGCGATTTCAATTAAAGCGTAACGAAAGCGCCCCACATACACGGAGTAACACCAAGATCATGAGCAACTATCTTCCCGTAATCGGCATCACGATGGGCGATGCAAGCGGCGTCGGCCCCGAGATCGTCGTCAAGAGCCTCACGCACAAAGTGGTCTACGAGCAATGCCGTCCGCTCGTGATCGGCGACGCGCGCCGCCTCGAACAAGCCAACGAGATCGTCAACGGCACCGCGAAGATCCGCCGCATCAAGGACGCGACCGAGGCGAAGTACGAGCCGGGCACGATCGACTGTATCGACCTCGACCTGATCCCCGATGACCTGCCCTTCGGCAAGCTGTCGTCCGTTGCAGGCGACGCGGCCTACCAGTACATTGCGCGTGCAGTCGAGTTGGCGGAATCGAAGCAGATCGACGCCATCTGCACCGCGCCGCTCAACAAGGAAGCGCTTCACGCCGGTGGCCACAAGTATCCCGGCCACACCGAAATGCTCGCGCATCTCACGGGCGTCAAGGAAGTATCGATGATGCTCGTCGCGCCGCAATTGCGCGTGATCCATGTGACGACGCATATCGGCATCATCGATGCGATCAAGAAGATCGAACCCGGTCTTGTGCAGCGCACGATCGAACGCGGCAACGCCACGCTCATCAAGGCAGGAATCGCGAAGCCGCGCATTGGCGTTTGCGGCATCAATCCGCATGCCGGCGAGAACGGCTTGTTCGGCTATGGCGAGGAAGAGGAAAAGATCATCCCGGCTGTAAAAGGGCTGCAGGAACAGGGACTCGATGTCACCGGTCCCCTCCCCGCCGATACGCTCTTTTTCCGCGCCGGCCGCGGCGACTTTGACCTCGTGGTCGCGATGTACCACGACCAGGGACATGGTCCGGTGAAGGTGCTCGGGCTCGAAGCGGGCGTGAACGTGACGGTCGGTTTGGAAGTGATCCGGACGTCAGTGGATCACGGCACGGCGTTCGACATCGCAGGCAAAGGGATCGCCGACGAACGCAGCCTGCTCGAAGCCCTGCGCCAGGGCGCGGAACTCGCGACGCGGCGCGGCTGATCGTGATGGCGGCGGTGTCCGGTCGTGTAACATCGGCGGCCTTGTTCTTCGCTTGAGCCCATTGCCATGAAAGCCGCCGACCGCCACCGCGCCATCCTCGATCTCGTCCTTACGCGCGACGCCAATGTCGAGCAGTTGAGCGAGGCGCTGGGGGTGTCGGAAGCGACCGTGCGGCGCGATCTGACCATGCTCGCGAAGGAGCGCCGGCTGGTGCGCACCTATGGCGGCGCGACGGCGCTGGTCGGAGCGCATGAGCCGGAGGCGTCGCTGGAAGAGCGCAAGTCGGCGCAGCGCGAGCAGAAAGAAGCGATCGCGCAAGCCGCTGCGCTGCACGTCCAGGACGGCGACACCGTTCTGCTCGATGGCGGCACGACCTGCGCCGCGCTCGCCCGGCAGTTGAGTGCGCATCACGATTTGCATGTGGTGACGAACAACCTGCTTGCGGTGATGACGCTGGCCAATGCGCCCGGCGTGAGGATCACGCTGATAGGCGGTGATTTGAGGGCTTCGAGCATGAGTACGCTCGGGCCGCTGGCTGAACTTGTGCTGAGCCGTTTGAGCGTGGACGTGGCGTTCCTCGGTGCGGATGGCGTAGCCGCGGATTTCGGGTTGTGCGAGGCGACGGCGGAGCAGGCTTATCTGAAAGATTGCATCATTCGCCGCGCGGCGAAGGTGATCGTTCTCGCCGATGCCGACAAACTCGGCCGCGCAAGGCAACAGCACTGGACGCCGCTTGAACGGGACTGGACCTTGATCACCACCGATCTGGCCGGGGCT
This sequence comes from uncultured Caballeronia sp., assembly GCF_964243625.1. NCBI lineage: Bacteria > Pseudomonadati > Pseudomonadota > Betaproteobacteria > Burkholderiales > Burkholderiaceae > Caballeronia > uncultured Caballeronia sp. Next base: position 12,191 of record NZ_CAXTGZ010000038.1, on the reverse strand, counting down.
GAACGGCTTGCGCCGTTCAAGGCATTGAAGGGGGTCGGGGTCCAGGTCGTCGCGATGGACGCCTAATGGACGCCTAATGGACGCCTAATGGACGCTTAATGGACCATTAAGCGCTGGTCGAGCCCCTGGCCGACTTGTCTGCATCCGCCGCACGCTCCAGCAACAATTCTCTCTCCCTCGCGTTCCTCGTCATCGACGCGGCACGCTCGAACGCCTTGCGCGCTTCTTCATGCCGGCCGAGCCTCGCCAGCAGATCGCCCCTGACGCTCGGCAACAAGTGGTAATTCGCAAGCACTGCATCTTCAGCCAGCCCGTCGACGATCGCCAGACCCGCCGCCGCGCCGAACGCCATCCCCACTGCCACTGCGCGGTTCAGCTCAACCACAGGCGAAGGCGCCACCACGGACAACGCATCGTACAAAGCCACGATGTGTTCCCAGTCCGTCTCCTCCGCGCGCCGCGCCCGCGCATGACACGCCGCCAGTGCGCCCTGCAGCGCGTATGGTCCACGCCGCGCGTTCAATGCCTCGGCGCGCGCCAGCGCAGCCAACCCGCGCCGGATCAGCAACGGGTCCCAGCGGCTGCGATCCTGATCCATCAGCAAGATCGCGCGGCCGTTCGGGTCGGTGCGCGCGTGAATCCGCGATGCCTGGATCTCCATCAGCGCAACCAGTCCGTGGACCTCGCTTTCATCGGGCGCGAGGCCGGCCAGAATGCGCCCCAGGCGCAAGGCGTCATCGCACAAGGATGGCCGCATCCAGTCGTCGCCGGCCGTGGCCGAATAGCCTTCGTTGAAGATCAGGTAGATCACTTCGAGCACCGACGCGAGCCGCGCCGCGCGTCTATCGGCCGTCGGTACTTCGAACGGCACGCGCGCCGCCGATAACGTTCGCTTCGCCCGCACGATCCGCTGCGCGATGGTCGGCTCGGGCTGCAGGAAAGCGCGCGCGATTTCATCGGTGGTGAGGCCGCCGAGCAGGCGCAAGGTCAGCGCAACCCGCGCATCGAGCGACAATACCGGATGACACGCGGTGAACACGAGCCGCAGCAGGTCGTCGCCTATGTCGTCTTCGCGCGCGGCGCCGAGGGCATCGACAAAATCCGGCGTGACATGCTCTTCGCGCGCATCCATGTCGAGCCCCAGTTCCTCGTGTTTGCGGGCGTGCAATGCATCCTGGCGCAAGCGGTCGAGCGCGCGATGCTTCGCCGTTGTCACGAGCCACGCGCCCGGATTGTCAGGCACGCCATCCACCCGCCAATGTTCGAGCGCCGCAACCAGCGCGTCCTGCGCGAACTCCTCGGCAAGCGATACGTCACGCACCAGCCGCGTGACCACCGCGATGACCTTCGCCGATTCCAGCCGCCATACGGCTTCTATCGCGCGATGCGTGGCCTGATCCTGCTCGCCCGGCGTTTCGCTCACGATGCGGCCGCCGCTGTTGCTCTGGCGACCATCTGCATGGGCTCGTGGAATCGCTTGTGCATTCAAAGTCCTCGTCATTCTCAGTCGAGCATCGGCATCTAACGCCGCGCGGGCAGGAGCTCACGAAAGCGATCGAAGGCCTCGCCCGAGCCCAGCTCATCGAGTTCGTACAGTCGCCGCACTTCTATCTCGCCGCTTTCGTGCTCGCCCATCGGCGCGGGAAAACGGCGCACCCATTCCACGGCTTCCTCACGCGAACGGACCTGGATCAGCGTGTATCCGGCAATCAACTCTTTCGTCGCGGCAAAAGGTCCATCTGTGACCGTGCGCCGGCCGTTCTCGTAACGCACTCGCCAGCCCGTGGCGCTCGGATGGAAACCGCTTGCATCGAGCAACACGCCGGCTTTCGAGAGTTCCTCGTGATACGCGCCCATTGCGCTTAACAGCGCTTCGTCCGGAAGAACGCCTGCTTCGGTATTTTCGTTGGCCTTGACCATGATGATGAATCGCATCGCCGTCTCCTCGAGGTTGGAAGCAAGAACGCGCGCTGCGCTCTCATCCCCACGACGATTCACGATTCACCGAATCGACATCGTTTTAATGACTTTCGACGATCCTGAGCAAACGCTCACACCCAGCACGGCGCGATCTTGCGGACTTCGACCTCGCACCACTCCGCGGCCGGACACGCCGATGCAATCTCGATCGCCTCTTCCTGCGTCTCACACGTGAGCATGAAAAAGCCGCCGATCATCTCCTTGGCTTCGGCGAAAGGCCCGTCGGTCAGGCTCGCCTTGCCGTCGCGCTTCTTGACCCGCAATCCGTCCGATGCCAGGGATTCACTCGCAACCAGCAGTCCACGCTCTTTCAGCCCCGCGCCGAATTCGACCATGCGGTCGTAAAGCAACCGCCCTTCGGCTTCCGTGCGTTCAGCGCGCTGACCAACGGGTTCGGCAATGAGCAGCATGTAAGGCATGACGTCTCCTGAATGATGTGTGTGCCCGGGTTTGCGACACAGGCTCAAGGTAACAAGTGTCCCGCGAGCTTTCAATCCGTTCATTTACTTGGCCAAGCACCCTTCGCAGTAATGCGAAACCCGTTAAGCTGTCGGCCTTCCAACCGCCGCGTGGGCCGCTCTCTATTAATTTATGGTCGATTTATCCGTCTACGCCGGCCTCTTTGCGGTCGCCCTGATCGCGGCGACGCTCTTTCCCCTTCAATCCGAAGCACTGCTCGCCGGATTATTGATTGCCCATAAGCAACCAGTCTGGATGCTCGTCGCGGTCGCGAGCGTGGGAAACGTGGCGGGATCGACGATCAACTGGGCGCTTGGACGCTCAATTGAAAAGCTGCGCGACAAACGCTGGTTCCCGATCAAGGGACGCGCACTCGATCGCGCCGAGAACTGGTACAAGCGCTTCGGCCGATGGACCTTGCTCCTTAGCTGGACGCCGGTGATAGGCGACCCGCTCACGATGATCGCCGGCGTTCTGCGCGAGCCGTTGTGGTCGTTTCTCGTGATCGTGACGATTGCCAAGACAGCGCGCTACGTGGTGATTGCCGCATTGATCGCGATGTGACGGCACCGCGGCTGTCCAGAAAATCAAGGTCAGAACAAACGCAATGGGGCCGGACCGAAGTGGCAGGTATTTTCTGACTGATGAATCATCGCCGCTGGTAAACGCTGACATCCGAATCGTCCGTTCAAACGTAATACATCAATTGCGCATTGAAGCGCGATTAAACTGACGAAAGAAACTGGCGCTTTAACGTTTGCGCCACCTGACGCTTCCTACATAAGCTGAACAAAACGGTCTTTTTGCCTTCTATTTGCGGCTTAAACCACAAAAGTTTTTGCTAAGGTGCGTTAAGTGGCAAAAACAAATCACCTTGAAGTAGACTCCCCGCTTAACGGGTAAGGCGTACTGGATTCATTGCTCAATACCCCGCGGTAACGTGTAATTAATACTGATTCGCCGCGGCTCTCAAGAACATCACATTTCTACTGACCACCTGGCTGCTTTCTTCCGACACCATGGCTATGACTCTGGACTATCTGCTGGACCGGCAAATTTCTTCGCAATGGCGTGGCGTTCTCGTCGCGCTTGCCGAAGAGTTCGACACGCAGATCGGCCGCGATGAACTCCGTCAGTTGATGCAACGCGTCGGTCGCCGCTTCGCAGCCGCGCATCCGCTTCCCGCGTGCAGCAATACGCCCGAACTGGGCGCTGCCTTGAATGCGGTCTGGAACGACGTCGACTGGGGTTTTGTGGAAGTGACGGACGAGCCGGAGTATCTGCGCATCGTGCATTGCTGCCCGCCACTGCTCGCATTCGGCGCGAACGCATTGCCGTGGACGCCGGCGTTTCTCGAAGGCGCCTATCAGGAATGGCTGAGTGCGCTCGGCGCTGACGGGCTCGCCGTGGTGCAGGCAGGAGAATTCGACGAAACCGCTGCAGTCGAGTTCCGGCTCGGCCGATATACAAACTAAGGCGTCAAGTCATTCAGCGCGGCATTGAAGCAACACAGCACGACCACGAATAAACAGTCGATCAGGCATCAACCCAGATAAAGCGCCATGAGCGCACAGGTCACTGGCCAGTGATCGCAAGGGTTACGCCCAAAGTAAAACCGAGAGTACGAGGATGCAGCACATGAACCCTTCGCGCGATATTGAAAAGCTCTTCGATCAGTTTGGCGGCGATGCCAGCGACTATCAGGAGATCGGCCGGGAAAACGAGGCAAGTCACGCGCGCACGCGCTGGCCGCTGCTCGCGACGCTCGACCTGTCGCAGCCTTCGATTCCCAATGTCTCGCAGAATCGGGATTCGCTGCTTTCTCCGGTGCACAACCGCTCCGCAGAGCCGCGCAAGAAAGCGTGGGGCGCGCCGGCAGAAAGCGAAGCGGCCGATGACGAAGCAGTGCAGGGCGCGCCCGCAAACGCGACGACCAAACCGGCGTTCACGCGTGACACACGCCCGCGCCTTTTCTCGCGCCCGAACCGCAAGACCATTCCTCCTGTTGCGAATATCGCGCTGCCCGGGTCGCCGGTCGGTGCGCAACGCTTCTCGGCGCTCGTGGATGCGGTCGAGGGTGCATCGAATGTCGAGGAAACGCCTGTCTTGACTGCAGCGGTTACACCGGACCTGATCGCACGGCTTCAGCCGCAGGCTCCGGCGCCGTAACAACAACAGCCACCGCATCGGCCGACGTTGCCGCGCTCGCAGGCGCTGTCCACGCCGGAGAAGCTGCCCGGTTTTGCGAGCGCGTTCCAGGTGCCACGTCCGCAGCCGGTCACGAAGCCCTCGCTGCCACGCATTCAGCCGACGCAGCCCGCCTCCGAGCCGGGCGCGCAATCGATTCTCGCAAAGGCGTTCCGTCCGCAAGCCGCAAGCCCCGCGCAAGCCCCGCAGCAAGCCCCTCAGCAAGCTGGCGCGCCGCGCTCCGACTCGCTCCAGTCGATGTTCGAGCGTCTGCGCGGACCGGCTGTGGCGGCATCTTCGAATGAAACAACCGTCGCGGGTTCCTGGCTCGCCAAGCGCGCGTCACGGTCATGAAGGTCATTACCGTGGTATCCGCCAAAGGCGGCGTAGGTAAAACCACGCTCGCCGCCAACCTCGCCTCGGTGCTGGCCGCCCGCGGGCGCCGCGTGATTGCGCTCGACCTCGATCCGCAAAACGCATTGCGCCTGCACTTCGGCATTCCGCTCGACAGTATCGACGGCCTGTCGCGCGCCACGCTCGCCAACGAAGCGTGGCAAACCGTGATGTTCGATGGAGTAGATGGTGTCACCGTCGTGCCCTACGGCGCGGTCCTGGAAGACGATCGCCGGCACTTCGAGGCGTATATCGACCGGGAGCCGCAGTGGCTCGCGCAGTCGCTGGAGACGCTCAAGCTCGACACCAACGACATCGTCATCGTCGATACCCCGCCGGGTTCCTCCGTCTATACACGCACCGCGCTGACCGCCGCGAACTTCGCGCTGAACGTGGTGCTGGCGGACGCTGCATCGTATGCAGCCATCCCGCAGATGGAACGCATGATCGAGGCCTACGCCACGCCGCGAGCGAACTTCGCGGGCACGGGTTACGTGGTGAACCAGGTGGACCAGACGCGCCAACTGACCAAGGACGTGCTGAAGGTCTTGCGCAACATGCTGGGCGGCAAGATGTTCTCGGGTGTCATTCATCTCGATGAAGGCGTAAGCGAATCGCTCGCCTGCGACACCACCCTGATCCATTACGACCCGCTGAGCCAGGCGACCGCCGATCTTCGCGCATGCGGCGAATGGCTCCTGAATTCAGTCGATGCCATGCCGGTTTCTCCGAGGAACGTCGCATGAACAAGCCCCGCGCACGACGCCTTTCCGAAGCGGACGAAATTCCGTCGCGTCTCGAACGCCTGGTCGATTCGGGCATCTGGAACAGCCGGATCTTCAGCGGCCTGCTGACCGTGTTCGCCGTCGTCACGATGTACTTCGTGTGGACGGTGCCGATGGTCGCGACCCAGCAGTTGATCTTCGCGTGCTGCTGCTTCGGGTTCGCAATGGCGCTGCGGCGCCTGCGCGGCCAGTACGCCACGCTCGTCATGATCATGTTGTCGGTGACCGTGACCGGGCGCTACATGTACTGGCGCCTGACCGAGACGACCTACTGGGAACGTCCGCTCGACGCCGCGTGGGGTTTGCTGCTGGTCACCGCCGAAGTGTATTCCGCGATCGTGCTGATGCTCGGGTATTTCCAGACCGCGTGGCCGCTGCAAAGAAGGCCCATGCCGTTGCCGCAGAACCGCGACGAGTGGCCGACCGTCGACGTTTTCATTCCGACCTATAACGAGCCGCTCGGCGTGGTGAAGCCGACCATCTACGCGGCGCTCGCAATGGACTATCCGAAGGACAAGATTTCGATCCATGTCCTCGACGACGGCCGCCGTCCCGACTTCAAGGCCTTCTGTGAAGAAGTGGGTGTGACGTGGACCATCCGCACGCACAACCGGCATGCGAAGGCCGGCAACATCAATGAAGCGCTGAAGACCACGAGCGGCGAATATCTCGCGATCTTCGATTGCGATCACATCCCTACGCGCTCGTTCCTGCAGATCGGCCTCGGCTGGTTCCTGAAAGACAAGCTGCTTTCGATGCTGCAGACGCCGCACCACTTTTTCTCGCCCGATCCGTTCGAACGCAATCTCGGTACGTTTCGCAAGGTGCCCAACGAAGGCGAGTTGTTCTACGGCCTCGTGCAGGACGGCAACGACCTCTGGAACGCGACCTTCTTCTGCGGCTCGTGCGCCCTCTTGCGCCGTACGATGGTCGAGGAGATCGGCGGTATTGCGGTGGAGACGGTGACCGAAGATGCGCATACGGCGTTGAAGCTGCATCGGCTGGGTTATACGACCGCGTATCTCGCGATTCCGCAAGCCGCGGGGCTCGCGACGGAAAGCCTGTCGGGGCACATCGGCCAGCGCATTCGATGGGCGCGCGGCATGACGCAGATTTTCCGTATCGATAACCCGCTCACTGGCAAGGGTCTCAAGCTCGGCCAGCGGCTCTGTTATCTCAACGGCATGATGCACTTCTTCTACGGCATTCCGCGCCTCGTGTTCCTGACGGCACCGCTGTCGTACCTGTTCTTCGGCGCGCACGTGATCCAGGCGGCGGCGGGCACCATCGCGATCTACGCGTTGCCGCACATGATGCACGCGAGCATCACGAACTCGCGCATGCAGCGCCAGTTCCGCCATTCGTTCTGGGCCGAAGTGTACGAGTCCGTGCTCGCGTCCTACATCACCGCGCCGACCCTCCTCGCGATGATCAACCCGAAGCTCGGCAAGTTCAACGTGACGGCCAAGGGCGGCCAGATCGCGAAGGATTACTTCGACTACAGCATCTCGAGGCCGTACCTGATCTTGCTGGTGCTGAACCTGCTCGGGTTTATCGCGGGGATCGTGAACATCTACATTCACTGGGACGTGAAAAGCGAAGTGAACACGGTCTTGCTGAACCTTGCGTGGACCACGTACAACATGCTGATCCTCGGCGCAAGCGTGGCCGCTGCGAGCGAACGCAAGCAGGTGCGCACGACGCATCGGGTCGAAATGAAGATGCCCGTGATGCTGAAGTTCTCGACCGGCCGCACGCTTGCCTGCGAGACCATGGACTACTCGGAAGGCGGCGTGGGCGTGAAGCTGCCGGGCGACCTGCAAGTGCCGTTGCACGAGAAGGTCACCGTATCGCTTTTCCGCGGCGATGAAGAATATGCGTTCCCCGCGACGGTCGGCTTCAGCGCCGTTGGACGCGTGGGATTGCGTTTCTCGGCGCTGACGCGCGAGCAGGAATTCGAATTCGTGAAGACGACTTTTGCCCGCGCCGATGCCTGGACCAACTGGTCCGAAGGCCGTACGCCGGATGCGCCGCTGCGCGGCCTGCGCCATGTGCTGACGGTGGGCGTGGGCGGTATCGGCGCGTTGTTCGAGCATCTTTTCAACGACGCGCGGACGTGGGTAGTGACGCGTACTCCAAGCGCCAAAAAACTCAAGACCAAAGACTGACATGGGTAAGGGAATCACGATGCTCCGCCTTGACACCGGCCGAGGCGAACAAGATCGGGCTGCGCCCGTGCCGCTGCGCTCCCGCCCCATCGCCCGTGCGCTGATGCGCTCGCTTGCCGGCTGGATGGCGTTGCAAACGGCGCTGGCCGTGCCGCTGGCATCGCTTGCCGGTGCCGCCAATGCCGCAAGCGCAAAAGAGGCGTCGGCTGCGAGCGCGCAGATCGCGCCAACCGCCCCAAGCGGCGTGCCGCTTCCTGGTCCCGCCGCGCCGTACAACAAGCTGACCATCGAACAACCGCCGCTTGCCGTTGCCGTTCCTGCCTTCGGGCAAGCCGCATCGGGCGCGGTGGGTGCATCGGCGGCGCCGGCCGTCAAGACGCTGGCATCGAAGACGCCGACGACCGCCGAACCCGGCACGCTGGTTCCCGGCGGCCGCCGCCAGACGCTGACCTTCGCCGATCTCGGTGCGCTCGATCCGCTGCAACTTCGCGGCACCGACGGCCAGAACGGCGTGCCGTTCTCGGTACGCGGCGACGAAGTCGTGACCGGCGCCGTGCTGCATCTGATCTACAGCTATTCGCCGTCGCTCCTGCCCGCCATCTCGCAGCTCAAGGTGCTCGTGAACGGCGAAGTCGCCGCAACCTTGCCGGTGCCGCGCGATCAGGCAGGCATCCTGGTTGCGCGCGACGTGTCCATCGACCCGCGCTTCATCACCGAATTCAACCACCTGAACGTGCAGTTGATCGGGCACTACACGCAGCAATGCGAGGACCCGTCGAACTCGACGTTATGGGCGACCGTCAGCAATGCGAGCTCGCTCGACCTGACGTATGCAACGCTTGAAAGCAAGCCGGATCTCGCCTCATTGCCCGCGCCTTTCTTCGACCGGCGCGATGTCCGCCGTCTCGAACTGCCCTTTGTCTTCGCGCAGAAACCGACACCCGCGACGCTCGAAGCGGCGGGCACGGTCGCGTCATGGCTTGGCTCGCTCGCGGGTTATCGCGGTGCAGTGTTTCCGGCGCAGGTCGACAACGTGCCGCTGTCCGGCAACGCGGTCGTGTTCGCGACGCCCGACCAGCATCCGGCCGGCGTGCAGATCCCCGAAATCTCCGGTCCGACCATCGCCGTGCGCGATCGTGAAGGCGGCGCACGCGGGCGCTTGCTGCTCGTGATGGGACGCAACGACGCCGAGCTGAAGACCGCGGCCAAGGCGCTGGGTATCGGACAGAATTCTTTCTCCGGCCAGAGCGTGACGATCACGCAGCTCAACGACTTCGCGCCGCGCAAGCCTTACGACGCTCCTAACTGGCTGCCGACCGATCGCCCGGTGCGCTTTGGCGAACTGGCTGAAGCACGCGACCTGACGGTGAATGGTTATAACGCCGACGCCGTGCGCGTGAACCTGCGCGTGCCGCCCGACTTGTTCATGTGGCAGACGAAGGGCGTGCCGATCGACCTGGGTTATCGATACACCGTGCGCCCGGCGCTCGACCGCTCCACGCTGAACATCAACGTGAACGACGGCTTCGTGCAGTCGCTGCGCATCCCGGCAGTGGCCACATCCACGTTCGATCTGGGCCGCTATTTCAATCGCGTCCTCCCCGACAAAACCGCTGCCGCGCGTCATCAAATCTATGTGCCGCCGCTTCTGCTGACACCGCGTTCGCAATTGCGCCTGCATTTCTATTACGACTATCCGAAGACCGGCGAATGCCAGGGCCGCATCCTGGACAACGTGGTCGGCGCGATCGATCCGAATTCGACCATCGACTTGTCGGGTTTCCCGCACTACATGGCGCTGCCCGATCTCGCAGCGTTCGCCAACGGCGGTTTCCCGTTCACGCGCATGGCGGATCTCTCGCAGACGGCCGTGATCATGCCCGACGATCCCAGCTCGGCGGACTACAGCCTGTTCCTGCTGGAGATGGGCCGCATGGGTGCATCGACGGGATATCCCACGTCCGGCGTCACGGTCGCACAAGCCAATCAGGTCGATAACCTCGCCGATAAAGACCTGCTGATCCTCGGTTCACCCGGGCGCCAGCCGCTCTTGCAACGCTGGTCGAAGAACATGCCGTTCTCGGGCGATGCCGACTCGCGCAACTTCGAACTCTCCGATGTCGCGTTCAAGGTCGTCGACTGGTGGCACGGCGAACGCGGCGTGGAGCGTTTGCCGGCACGCGCGGACCTCACGCTCGTGAGTTCCAACGGCGATGCGCTCATTACCGGCTTCAAATCTCCGCTGCACAGCGAGCGCAGCGCGGTCGCACTGATCAGCGCGGCGGGACAGTCGGATGCGGACTTGTCGGCGGCCTTGCTCGACAACGACATCCTCCCCGAGATCCAGGGCGCCATGGCCGTGATCCACGGACGCGACGTGACGGTGACATCGAACGGACAGGCGTATTACGTCGGCCGCCTGTCGCCATTCGAATACATGCGATGGGCGTTGTCGTCGCATCCGCTCCTGCTCGTCTTGAGCGGCTTGCTTGCGGCCATTATCATCGCGGCACTGTTCTACCGTGCACTGCGCGCGGTCGCAGCGCGCCGTTTGAGGGATTGATATGCAGGCTGGTTTCAAGCGTGGATCGAAGGCAGCAGTTTTGACGCTGGCATTGTTCAGCATGGGATTCACTCCTGGCGCCGGGGCTTTTGCGCCGGTGACGAAGGAATGCGCGGACTGGAACGCCTACCGGACGTTCGCGTCGCGCTTCATTCAAGCTGATGGCCGCGTGGTCGACTTCTCCACGCCGGCGCAGCAGACTACGTCCGAAGGCCAGTCGTATGCCATGTTTTTTGCGCTGGTCGCAAACGATCGCGCCATGTTCGACCGCTTGCTGAACTGGACCCGCGCGAACCTGGCGGCCAATCAGTTCGATGCAAACACCATGCGGCTGCCATCGTGGCAATGGGGCCGCAAAGCGGACGGCTCATTCGGCGTGCTCGATCCGAATTCCGCATCCGACTCCGATGTATGGATTGCCTACGATCTGCTGCAAGCCGGCCGTCTCTGGAACGAACCCCGCTATACGCGTCTGGGCGAAGCGCTCGCGGCGCAGATCGTGAAGCATGAAGTGGCGAGCCTTGATGGTATTGGACCGATGCTGCTGCCCGGTCCACAAGGTTTCCAGATTGGCGATGTGACGCGTCTCAACCCGAGTTATTCGCCGCTGCCGGTGTTGCGCGGTCTTGCCAGCGCCATGCCGAAGGGTCCCTGGAACGCGCTCGCGGAGAACGGTTACAAGCTGGTGTCGGTGACGTCGCCGCGAGGCTTCGCGCCCGACTGGGCGGCGTATAAAAACGGCCAGTTCGTGGTCGATCCGCAGAACGCCGACACCGGCAGCTACGACGCCATCCGCGTTTATTTGTGGGCAGGCATGGCGTCGAGCGCCGATCCGCTCAGCAAGCCTTGGCTCGCGGCGCTCGGCGGCATGCGCCAGGCCGTGGCGCAAACGGGGATTCCGCCGGAACGCGTGGCGGTATCAACGGGAGTGGGAAGCGGTGAAGGACCGTTGAGTTACTGGGCATCGCTTGGACCCTACTTCAAGGCGCTCGGCGATGACCGGGGTCTCGGGCTCGCACGCACGCATCTGGCCGTGCTCGATGCGCCCATCGGCTCGCCGGTCATCAACAACCGTGAGCCGGTGTATTACGACCGGGTGCTGGGTTTGTTCGGCGCCGGATTCATAGAAGGCCGATACCGCTTCGACGAAGCCGGCCGACTCGTCCCGAGTTGGAGAAGCGCATGTTGAAACGGTCTCTCTTTCCCTTGACGACACACGCCCGTGCGCGCGCGATTGCGCTGAGCGTGGCAGCGGGATGCGTCGCGAATGTGCCGTTGACGGCATTCGCGCAAGCCGCGAGCAGCGCCGCCGATGCAGGCACCGGTGCGGGCACCAATGCAAGCGCCAATGCCCCGCTCGCCGTATTGATCGACCAGGGCCGCTACTGGCAATCGCACCGGCGTGGCGACCTTGCAGAGCAGGCATGGCAGAAGGTGTTGCGTATCGACCCGAAGCAGCCTGACGCGCTCTACGGCATGGGCATCATCCTCGCGGATCGCAAGGACGGCAGCGGCGCGCAGCAATATCTTTCGCGCTTGCGGCAGGCGGCGCCGCAGTATCCGAATATCGATGAACTCGGCCGCCGGCTTGGCGAAACCAGTCCGCGCGACCAGACGGTGAACGACGCTCGGCGTCTCGCGCAAAGCGGCCAGAGC
>NZ_CAXTGZ010000037.1:0-20976 GCF_964243625.1 uncultured Caballeronia sp. | reverse complement strand
GCAACGAGACAAATTCGCCGGGCGCGATATCGAGCGAAACGTCGTCGAGTGCGACAACCGGGCCGTAGCGCTTTGCAGCCGACCGGATCGATACTCCTGCTTTCGCCCTTGCATCCATGCTGGTTTCTCTCGTTGGTATTCATGCCGGGACATGGGTTTTCATGCATCGGTGAAATCGAATATACGGCGCGTTTTTATTGGCGGCAATTCCCGAATTGTTGGATCAGGCATAACATGAGGTCATGCCCAATCTACGCAAGAAACTGCCGAGCGCCAATGCGCTGTTTGTTTTCGAGGCCGCGGCGCGCTGCGGAAACTTCACGCGCGCCGCACAGGAACTGTATGTGAGCCAGCCGGCAGTCAGCCGGATGCTGGCGCGCATGGAGGACCATCTCGGCGTGCAGTTGTTCGAGCGGGCGCGCGGCGGTATCGAACTGACGGAAAACGGCCGCATTTTGTACGGGAAGATATCGGAGGGGTTCAACGGTATCGAGGGGGCGATTCGCGAGATCGAAGCGCGTTCGACCGGCGTGGAATCCGTGACGCTCTCGGTTTCCACCGCCTTTACCACGCACTGGCTGATGCCGCGAATGAACCGGCTCAACAAGGCGTTTCCGTCGGTGGACCTGCGATTCCAGTTGATTTCGGGGCGTATTGGCGGTCCGCTGATCGACGTGGACCTCGGCATGCGGTTCGTGACTCAGGACGAGATCGATGAAAACAGCGTCCTCGTCATGCCCGAACTCCTGCTGCCGGTGTGCAACCAGCGCTATCACGATCAACGGTTAATTAATTCAGCTGGCGAGCACGAAGACACGGTGATCGTCATGGACGACGAAGAGCGCGGCTGGCACGACCGCTTTGCAGCGTTCGCCGGACATCGGCGGCGCGCAGCGCATATGCTCAGTTTCAACGATTACGCCATCGTGGTTCAAGCCGCGCTGCTTGGTCAGGGCGTGGCGCTCGGCTGGCTTAACGTGGTATCGCACTGGATTGCGCAAGGCGCGTTGATGCCGGCGGAGCAGGAACTGATTGCAACGCATCGCCGCTGCTGTCTGGTTTCGCCGCCCAACCGGCCACTGCGGCCGATCGTCAAATCGGTGCGCGACTGGATCATCGAAGAGACACGCTCGGACATGCGCACGGTCGAGACCGCGTATCCGGGTCTTGGCGTGCGCAATGCGCTCAAAAGCGCGGGGCTGGTGCTGAATTGACGAGGGCGCTGTGCTCGTGCGTGGTGGCCTTGCCGCGCGCGCGCTTCAGGAACGCGGTCGGCGTCATGCCGCAAAACTGCTTGAAGTGTCGCGCAAGATGGCTTTGGTCGAAGAAGCCGACTTCAGCCGCGACCATGGAGCCGGGCACGCCTGCCAGCAGCAGCATCTGCGCGCGCTCGATTCGCAAGCCGCACAGGTACCGGTAAGGCGACGACCCAAACTGTTGCCGGAATACCGTAACGAATCGCGGCACGCTCAACGCCGACAATTCGGCAAGCTGCGCGAGCGTCACGGGTTCATCGAAATGCGCTTCTATGAAAGCGCGCGCTTCACTGAGCGCTACGGTGGATTTCATGGCGGCGCCACTGCGGGTTGCATGATGGATTCGGCAGCGAACCGCCGCACGGAAAAGGGATCGAGCGTAATGGGTGTACTGCCTGTATCGATGAGTTCAGCCAGCGTCTCGCCGACGCCCGGGCCAATCTGGAAACCTGATCCGCAAAAACCGAACGCGTAGAAAAGACCGTCCACTTTCGAACTCGGACCGATCACCGGTTCGCCGTCGGGCAGATACCCCTCTACGCCGCTCCATACGCGAATCACGTTGAGTGCGCCCAGCGCCGGCACCATGCGGCGAAACTGCTTCATCTGGCGCACGGTGTTTTCGGGCAGCACGCTGGCGCGCCGCGTGGCGGCGTCGGCGGGACCGGGAGGACCGCCGCCCAGGATGATGTTGCCGCGCGGAATCTGCCTGAAATAAACGCTTTCTTCCTTGATCGATGTATAGACGCCCATCGACGCCTTGAAGACGTAAGGCACTGGCTCGGTCACCGCCATCTGCGGGCCGCTAGCCCGAATGGGCACGGGCTCTCCAAACTGCCCGCTGAGCTTGCTCGCCCATGCGCCAGCACAGATCACGACCTGCGCCGCGCGGTACACGGTCCCGTTCGCGCTCTCCACGCGGAATGTATCGCCATCCTTATCGACGCGAACGATCTCCGTATTCTCGACAATCAACGCGCCGAGACGCGCCGCCGCACGACCGAACGTCGGTGCGGCAAGTCGCGGATTGGCATGACCGTCGAGTGGAGAAATGGACGCGGACAGCACCTCGCGGCCGAGAAACGGAAAGCGCCTGAACACGGCTTCGCCGTGCAACACCTCGAGATCGAGACCGTATTCGCGCGCCTCCTGCGCGTAGCGGTCGAAATACTCGGCATCGTGTGCGTGATAGCAGACCCGCGTATGGCTCGACGGCAGGAATTCGACGTCCTCGCCAAGCAGTTTACGCGCGTTCTGCCAAATCCTGAGCGCACGGCTGGCCATGGCGAGTTGTGGCAGCGCGCGGCCTTGCCTTCGAATGCCGCCGAAATTCACGCCGCTCGCCTGCTGTCCCGTAAGACCGCGTTCGAGCAGGATCACCGAACGATTGCGACGCCGCAAGAAGAACGCTGTACTCGTGCCCATGATGCCACCGCCGATCACGATCACATCGGCGCGGGTGGCAGATTGACTCAACGCGGTCATTCGTCGGGCTCCTCGACGAGCGCCATTGGCAGCGGCTTGACCGGCGCCTGGCCACGCAGCCGTCCGACTGACGACAACGGCACCGAAGCTGCTGCCGCAATCACTTCGGCGCCCGCATGCGCGCAGTATCGTCCCTGGCAACGCCCCATGCCAACACGCGAGAACGCTTTCGCCCTGTTGGCTTCCTTCGCGCCCGTCTCGCGCACCACGCGGCGCAACTCGCCGACGGTGACCGCTTCGCATCGGCAGACAATGGTTTCGTCGGGCATCGATGCCACGAGACGCGACGGCCATGGAAACGCAATGCGCAGGCCATTGGCAAATCGAGTGAAGCGGGCTAGCTCGGTCTTGTGCTTCGACATCGATTCGGCCATCCCTTCCGCCTGCATGCCGGCGGCTTTCAGCACGGCCAGCGCGGCAATGCGTCCGCTGCATTCGGCGGCATTCGCGCCGCGCACGCGGGCGCCGTCGCCTGCAATGTAAATCCCATCGATACTGCTGCGGCCTTCGTCATCAGTCGAGACGAGCCATTGCTGCGCGGCTTCGTCGAAGCGCATTTCGCAACCGGCGAGATCCGCAAGCTGAGTTTCGGGCCGAAGGTGATAGCCGAGCGCCACGGCGTCGCACTTGATATCGACGGGCACGCCGCTTTGCGATGCAGCGCGCACACCCGAGACGCCGATTTCCGGCGTGCCAGTGATCTCCATCGGCCGCACGCCGCGATAAATCCTGACGCCCGCGCGCCGCAGCACCGAGATCAGCGCTATACCGTTTTTCAGCGCACCAGGAATGGCCAGGAGCTTCGGCAAGGCGCGAAGACGCTGGGCAAACGTGGACGTGTCCAGCACCGCCATGACGCCTGCGCCCGCTTTCACGTATTGCGCCGCGACCAAATACAACAGCGGGCCGGTACCCATGAACACGACACGCGCACCGATTGCGCAGCCTTGCGATTTCAGTGCGACCTGCGCGCCGCCGAGACTGTAGGTACCTGCGAGCTGCCAGCCTTTTACCGGCAGCAGGCGATCCGTTGCGCCGCTGCAGATGATGAGCGCATCGAACTCCATGGTCCGGTATTGCCCGTCACTCACGAGATGCACCGTGCCCGGTGTGATGTTCCAGACGAGCGTGTGGGGCAGATAGTCGATCTTGCCCTTGAGCGCGTCGAAGTCCTGATGCAACGACTGCGCATGCGCGGCCTCCGTGCCATAGAGCGTTGCATATGAACGGGTGAAGCCGTCGGGCTGCCGCCTGTAGATCTGGCCGCCGTCCTTCGCGCCTTCGTCGATCACGGTGGGGCGAAGCCCGCCCGATACCAGTTCCTGCGCCGCACGCACGCCTGCGGGCCCCGTGCCGATCACGATCACACGCCGAGCCATACGCCCCCCTCGTGCGACCCGAGCCGGGTCACGATCGACATGCCCGGCTGCGCCACCGTACTGCATGCGCGCAGCCGCTCGCCGCCCGCCGTCCACACCCAGCAGTCCTGGCATGCTCCCATCAGGCAGAATCCCGCGCGCCGGCCATCGCCGAATTCGGAATCGCGCAGTGACTTCACGCTGGTCAGCAACGCGACCAGCAGCGTGTCACCCTCCGCGGCCTGGCGTTCCACGCCGTCGACGGTGATCGTGAAGGTTTTGCGCCCGGTCTCGGCCAGCCGCACGAAACGTCCGCTCATGCTGCGACGGTCTCCGTGGTTTGCATGCGGTTGAGTTCGGCGAGCGAGTGATGACAGAGAATTTCAGCGCCCGACGGCAGCTTCTTCATGGAGGGCGGCGTGGCGTTGCACATTCCGTCGATACGAACCCCGCAGCGCCCGCGAAAACTGCACAGCTCTGCAATATCCTCGCTCGGACCCATTGCAGGCAGCACGGTCTCGCCGATCTCGCGGCGCGCATCGAGCCAGCCCGGCTGCAACGCGGGCACCGAGCCGACCAGCAATTCCGTGTACGGGTGGTACGGAGGCGCCGCGAGCACGTCGCGCTGACCCGCTTCCACGCGATGACCCGCATACAGCACGATCACTTCGTCGCAGATGGAACGCACGGTCGAAATATCGTGGCTGATGAACATCAGCGACACACCAAGCTCACGGCGCAACTCCGCGAGCAAGTCCAGGATGGCCGCGCCGACCACGGTGTCGAGGGCAGAGGTGACTTCGTCGCAGAGTATCAACGACGGTTTCGCCGCGAGCGCGCGTGCGAGATTGATCCGCTGCTTCTGTCCACCCGAGAGGGCCGCGGGCGTGCGCCCGGCAATCGACGCCGGCAGCTTCACCAGGTCGAGCAGTTCCAGCATGCGCTTGCGCGCGTCCGACCCGCGCAGCTTGTGATAGAAATTGAGCGGACGTCCGAGAATGTCGGCAATCGTATGGCTCGGGTTCAATGCGGTATCGGCGTTCTGGAACACGATTTGAATCTGCCGGTACTGCTCTGCCGTGCGTTGCGACAACTGAGCGGGCAGCGGCTTGCCGTCGAAGAACACTTCGCCGCGCGCCCGGCCGACAAGTCCCGCGACCACGCGCGCAAGCGTTGTCTTGCCAGAACCCGATTCACCGATGACGCCAAGCGCGCTGCCGCGTCCAATGGACAGGCCGACGTCGTCCAGCACGCGCACCGCAGGCACGCCAAACCGGTCGACACGGCCATATCCCGCCGAGAGCGCGCGAATCTCGAGCAACGGACCCTTGAGCGACTCCGCACGAGTGCGCACGATTGCTTCGGGTTCGGGCCTGCGCGTGGCCGCGAGCAATTGCCGCGTGTAGGCATCGACAGGAGCGTCGAGGACTTGCGCCACCAGCCCGTTCTCCTTCACGCAGCCGCCGTTGAGCACGACGATCCGGTCGGCCATCTGCGCGACGACCGCAAGATCGTGCGACACGTAGATTGCCGTCGTTCCGAGCTCACGAATCACTTTCTTGAAGGCCGCCAGCACTTCGATCTGCGTCGTCACGTCGAGCGCGGTGGTGGGTTCGTCGAACACGACCACTTGCGGGTCCGTGATCAGCGCCATTGCGGCCATCACGCGCTGCAACTGGCCGCCCGAGACCTGATGCGGATAGCGCTCGCCGATCGTATCGGGCTCCGGCAACGCGAGGGAGCGGAACAAGCCGACTGCTTTCGCACGCGCCGCATCGCGCGACATGAGCTTGTGCAGCAGCGCCGGTTCCGTGACCTGATCCATGATGGTGCGCGCCGGGTTGAAACCCGCCGACGCGCTCTGGGCAACATACGCTACCGTGCGGGCACGCAGCGCGCGCCGGCCTTTCACGTCGAGCGAGAGCACATCGAACTCGCCCACTCGCACGGAGCCGCTGCTGATCGAACATCCCGCGCGCGCGTAGCCGAGGAGCGCCAGCGCGATGGTCGTCTTCCCCGACCCCGACTCGCCAATCAGCGCCAGCACTTCGCCGCGCCTGACCGTGAAGTCCACGCCCTTCACGATCTCGACCACCGGATCGGGCGCCGCGCCCGCAACCACGCGCAAGCCCCTGACCTCGATCATGCTGCTGCCCGTATCGGCTTCGGGGTTCAAAAAAGTGGACGTATGAGTTGCCGTATAAGTTGACATCACGCACCTCCTTGCGCACGCGAGCCTCGGCGGCGCAGATTGTCGATGAACAGGTTCACGCCGATCGTGAGCGTCGCGATGGCAATGGCCGGCATCAGCACGGCGAGCGAGCCGTCCGCGAGGCCGCCAATGTTTTCGCGCACGAGCGACCCCCAGTCGGCATTGGGCGGCTGCACGCCAAGACCGAGGAAACTCAGTCCGCTCAAAAGCAGCACGATAAACACGAAGCGCAAGCCGAAGTCGGCGAGCATGGGATGGATCATGTTAGGCAACACTTCGCGGCGCGCAATATAGAAGAGGCCCTCGCCGCGCGCCCGGGCGACCTGCACGTATTCAAGCGTCATCAGGTTCACCGCGAGCGAGCGCGAGATCCGGAACGCACCGGGAATGTAGGCGAGCGCGGCGACGCCGGTCAGCATCGGAATAGACGAACCGAATGCCGCGATCACGACCAGCGCGAGCACCTTGCTCGGAATCGAGATGAGCGCATCGAAGAGACGGCTCATGATTTCATCCGGCCATCGGCCTGACACCGCCGCGAGCAGGCCGAAGAACGTGCCGATCACGCTCGCGAGCAGCGCGGCCATCAACGCGAGGCCGACCGTATAGCGCGTGCCGTAGAGAATCCGGCTGAGCATGTCGCGGCCGAGGTAATCGGTTCCCAGCGGAAAGGCGCGGCTCGACGGCCCGAACACGTCGACCGAAGACAGCGCGCCGGCCTTGTAAGGCGCGATCAGCGGTCCAATGAATGCAATGATCATCCAGAACAGCACAATCACGAGGCCGATAAGACCCAGCACCGAGAAGCGCCGCAGGAGCCGCTTGAAGAGGCCTTGCCTCTTCGGGGCGATTTCCACGATGGGCGCGCCCGGCGTGACCGGTATGCCTGTCGCGTCGACCGCCGGGTCGCTGTAGAGCTCGGTGCCGGCATGCGGCAGAGGGGGATGGGCAGGTCGGTTCATCGTTGACGCAGCCTCGGGTTGGAGACGATTTGAGCCAGATCGGCAATCAGCACGAGCGCCAGGTAAGCCGCGCAAAAAACCATTACGCAGCCCTGGACGAGCGGCATGTCGCGGTTGGTGACGGCATCGACCATCAGGCTCGCGAGGCCGGGATAATTGAAGATCGATTCCACGATCACCACGCCGCCGAAGAGGTACGAGAGGCTCAGCGCCACGGCGTTGGCAATCGGACCGATGGTATTGGGCAACACGTGGCGCAGCACGACACGCATGGGCGACGCACCCTTGAGGATCGCCATCTCGACATACGAGCTATTGAGCTGGTCGAGCACGGCGGCGCGCGTCATCCGGGACATCTGCGCCACGATCACGCAGCACAGCGTCATCACGGGCATGGCATAGATGCGCAGCAAACCGCCGAACGACGACACTTCCGACAAGTAGGACAACGCCGGCAGCCAGCGCAGCTTCACCGCGAAGACCAGCACTGCGATGGTCGCAATCAGGAACTCCGGCACCGCGACGGTGGAAAGCGTCAGCACGTTGAGCACGCGGTCGAGCAGCGAGCCGCGGAACATCGCCGATGAAATCCCGATCAGCAAGGCTACCGGCACGGACACGATCGTCGTGAGTCCCGCCAGCACGAGCGAGTTAGGCAGGCGCGTGGCGATCATCTGGCTGACCGGCAAGCTGTTCGACATCGACGTGCCGAAGTTGCCCGAAACAATTTGATAGAGCCACTCGAAGTAGCGTTGCAGCGCAGGCTGGTCGAGACCAAGCTGATGCCGCAGCGCCGTCACGGCTTGCGGTGTCGCGGCCTGCCCGAGTGCCTGCTGCGCGGCGTCGCCGGGAAGCAGGCCCGTGATGGCAAACACGACCGCCGACACGAGTAGCAACGTGAGCAGCGCAATGCCGAGGCGCGCGGCGATGAGTCTTTGCGCGTGAGCTTGCATGGATTCGCCTCCTTCGTTGAGACCGCGCGCTCGCAGTACGCGGCGCGCGCAACACCTGATCCCTGGCCGAACGGCCTGACAACGGCTAGCCGACGGCCCGCGCTCAGCTCGTGAGCCAGACATGCTCCGCGAACGCGAAGCCCATCAGGCCTGCGAGCGGAATCGATCCGAGTCCCTGCAGCTTGCTCGTGTAGGCATCGAGCGAACTCTGGAACATCGGAATGCCGATACCGCCTGTTTCATGCACCAGCACCTGCATGTCGCCGTAGATCTTCTTGCGCTTCGCGTCGTCGGGTTCACCGCGCGCTGC
Source organism: uncultured Caballeronia sp. (assembly GCF_964243625.1). Lineage (NCBI taxonomy): Bacteria > Pseudomonadati > Pseudomonadota > Betaproteobacteria > Burkholderiales > Burkholderiaceae > Caballeronia > uncultured Caballeronia sp. The sequence goes on along the minus strand of NZ_CAXTGZ010000037.1, from coordinate 12,440 downwards.
CACCAGCATCTGGTCGAATTTCGGGCTCTTCCAGTTGGCTTCGTTCCACGGCGCGTCCGACTTGAAGAACTGTGTGAACAGCACGTCTGCGCTCGGACGCGCGTTCACGCTGCCAAAGCCGAGCGGATGCTTCATCCAGTGATTCGACCAGTAACCGTCGGATGGAACCCGCGTCACCTGGAGGTTCAAGCCCGCTGCCGGCGCGACCTGTTGCATGAGCGTCGCCATCTCGACCGAACCTTCGGCCGCCGGGGAAGCAAAGATCTGGATCGGATCGCTGCCGAGCTTCGCCTTCTTGAAATAGAACTTGGCCTTCTCCGGGTCGTAGGGACGCTGGGGAATGCCCGCCATGTAGTACTTGTTCGTCGGGTCGATTGGCTGGTCGTTCGCAATCGTGCCGAAGCCGCGAAACACCGCGCGTTTGATCTGCTCGCGATCCAGTAGATAGAACATACCCCGACGAAAATCGTCGTTGCCGGTTATTCCGCCTTCGTCGCGCACGATCAGGTCGGTGTACTGGCCCGTTTTCGTTTCCAGCACCTTGAAGCCCGGAGAGGTCTTGATGCGCTCGGTCGAGCGCGGGCTGACTGCGTTGATCAGTTGGACATCGCCGGAAAGCAAGGCATTCACGCGGGCGGATTCGTCGCCAATACCGATCAGTTCGATCTCGTCCAGATGCGGCAGGCCCGGTTTCCAGTATTTTTCGTTCTTTACACCGACCGTGCGCACGCCGGGCGAGAAATCCTTCACCTTGTAAGGACCCGTGCCGATCGCCGTCTTGAAGTCGGTCGTGCCGTCCTTGATGATGAGGAAATGCGAGTCCGCGAGGATCACTGGCAGATCGGCGTTCGCGCCTTCCAGCGTGATCGTGACTTCGTTCGGACCTGTCGCTTTTACTTCCTTGAACTGGTCCGCCAGCGTCTTGGCCTTCGATGCCGTCGCCGGGTCCTTGTGACGCATCAGCGAATAGACCACGTCAGCGGGTGCCAGCGACTTTCCATCGTGGAACTGGACGCCAGTGCGCAACTTGACGATCCATACCGTCGCGTCCTTGGTGTCCAGCGATTCGGCGAGCCCCATCGTCGCGCCGAGATGGGAGTCGAGTTCAGTCAGGCCGTTGTAGAACATGTTTGCGCGAACGTAGTCCGTGCCGAGCGCGCCCTTCGCGGGGTCGAGGGTGTCGGCCGCGGACGCCGATTGCGTCGCCACCCGTATCTTGCCGCCTTGTTGCGGCTTCGCTGCAGCCTGCGCCTGAACTGCGCTGCTGGCAGTGAGAAGCCCTGCGCCGGTAAGCGTCGCCATACCCGCTGCGGCCATTGCCCGCAAGACGTCGCGCCGCGACGCACCGCGCCGCGTCAGGTTCTCGAGTTCGGATGCGAGCGCGGCATTGGCATGTTCCATGTGTTGCTTGTTCATTCGAACTTCTCCGCGAGAGTGTCTGGAATACAGCGTATTGGGGGAAACAGCGGGGTGCCCTACGGGCTCAGACGAACACGTCCTTGATGCGGTAATACGTGCCAACGAGCGGCAGGAACCAGGGTTTGCCGGTGTGGCCTGGAATGGCCGGCCACTCGAACTCGCGCCATGGATTTGCGCTCTCGCGGCCATCGATCACATCAGCCATGACCTGACCCATGTGCGTCGACATCTGCGTGCCGTGGCCGCTGTAACCCATGGAAAAATAAATGCCTTCGTGCTGACCTGCGCGGGGCAGGCGGTCAGCGGTGATATCGACAAGACCGCCCCAGCAGTAATCAATGCGCGCCTGCGCCAGCGCCGGGAACATCGCGGCGAGGTTTTGCTGCAGGATCCGCCCGCTCTTCGCGTCCGATGGCCGTTCCGACGCCGTGAAACGCGCGCGTCCACCGAACAACAAGCGCGAATCCGGTGTCACGCGAAAGTAGTTGTGCATCAGCCGCGTGGTCGTATAGGCGCGGCGATTCGGAAACACCTCGGCAATCATGTGCGCCGGCAACGGCTCCGTCACCACGATGAACGATCCAACCGGCGCGAGCCTGCGCCTGTACCAGTTGAACGGCCCCTGTCGTGAAGGCCCCGTAGCCACGAGCACCTGTTTTGCCCTGATCTCACCCCGCGCCGACACGATCCGGTAGGCGCCCTCGCCGTCTTTTTCGATCACGCTCACGCCCGCGTTTTCATAAAGCTTCGCGCCGTATCGCGCGGCGGCATCCGACAAACCGACAGTGAATCGGCCCATGTGCATCTGGCCACCATGACGCTGCAGCAATGCGCCGTGGAAACTGTCCGACTGGATCTCGGAGCGTAGCTGCTCGCGTCCGATGATCTCGATGTTCGTATCGACTTCGCGCCGGATGACTTCGGCGGTCTTTTCCAGATGCGCGAAGTGATGCGGTTTCGAGGCCAGCTTGAGCTTGCCCGACGGCAGGTAATCGCAATCGATGTTTTCTTCGCGTATCAGCCGCTCGACCGTATCGACGGCGCTCGCATAAGCGCGGTAGCAGGCGCGGGCCTTGACCACGCCAAGCTGCTCGACCAGCGCCGCGAAATCCTGCGCGACACCGGTGTTCACCTGTCCGCCGTTGCGCCCTGATGCACCGCCGCCAATGCTCCCTGCTTCCAGCACCGCCACCGAAGCGCCGCGCTTGCCGAGCGCAAGCGCGGCCGACAAACCGGTGAAGCCCCCACCGATCACGGCGACATCCACGCGGCCGTCGAGCGGACCCGCGCTTGCCGATCGCAGCGGCGGCGAGGTATCGAGCCAGTAGGAGTCGAGCTTCATCGATGCGATCCTCAAGACCTTTTACAGGCCCAGTTGCGTGGCGAGATCCGGAATGTCCTTGACTTCGGTGTACTGGTAGTAAGGCGTTGACGGCTCATGGCCACGATTCACAAACGCCTTGTGTTTCACGCCCATGTCGTGCACGGTCATCAGGTCATAACGTAGGCTCGACGACACGTGCAGCACGTCTTCCGGATTGCAGCCGAGCTGCTTGAACATGTACTCGAAGCCCGGCATGCGTGGCTTGTACGACTGCGCCTGCTCGGCTGTGAACACGGCGTGAAAAGGCGCGCCGAGCTTGTCGACGTTGCTCTGGATCTGGTCGTTCGACGCGTTCGAGAGAATGACGAGCTTGTACTTCTTCGCGAGGCGCGACAGGCCTTCGGGAACATCCGGATGCGGACCCCAGGTCGGCACGGCGGTGTAGAACGCTTCAGCCTTCGCTTCGTCGAACGCCACGTTCATGCGCTCGCATGCACGTCTGAACGCATTCACGATCACATCGCGATACGGCTTCCACGCGCCCAGCACTTCGTCCCGCCGATACCCGGAAAAGAACGCAATCAAGCGGTCCATGTCTTCGCCCTTGAGCACGTCGCCGTACATTTCACGGGTCATGTCGGCCAGGTGAAACTTGGTCAGGGTGCCGTAGCAATCGAAGGTGATGTATTTGGGTTCGAAGTCGATCATGTTCATGGTCCTGTGGTAAAAATTAACTAAGTGGTGAATTCAGCGGACCGCGCGGTCCATCTCCAGCGTTGCGCTCCAGTGCTGCCCTGATAAGAATTTAACCAGCGCAAAAACATAGATGTTTCTTCATTCGGGCGCGCCAAAAATACAAAGATGCGTTTTTGAGGTACTGCGACAGCAGAGTCTGCGGCGTTGTTTCGAACGACTGCCTCGGCATCGGGCTTCACCCGCGGACACCGGGCCTTGCGTCTCGCGTTACTGGCGCAGATCGATCAGCACGCTCTTGAAGCGCAGATTGGCTTCGTAAGCCTGGCGTCCGAGATCCTTGCCGATCCCCGAGCGCTTGTAGCCGCCGGTCGGGATCATGAAATCCGCGCTCCGGCCATAACGGTTCACCCACACCGTGCCCGCTTCCAGACCTCGCACGAAGCGCAGCGCACGGCCAAGGTCCGCCGTGTGCACGCCGGCGGCGAGACCATATTCGGGGTGCTGCGCAAGTTCCAGCGCTTCGGCTTCCGTGTCGAATGTCTGCAGCGTCAGCACCGGACCGAAGATTTCCTCGCGCACGGCTTCCGACGACGACGTGACATCCGTAAGCAAGGTTGGCCGATAAGACGCGCCCTCGCGTGTCCCGCCGCATTGCAGCATGGCGCCCGCAGCAACTGTGCGTCCGACAATCGATTCGATACGCGCCGTCTGCGGTTCCGAGATGATCGGCGCGAGCGTCGTGCCGGCGCTCCAGGTGTGACCCGCCTTCAGCTCGGAGAAAACTTTCTGAATCCGCTCGGCAAGCGGTTCGGCAAGCGCGCGCTCGACCAGCAGGCGCGAGCCCGCAACGCAGACCTGCCCCGCATTGCCCGAGATCGCACCCGCAATCCGGCGCGCTACATCGTCGAGACGGGGGGCATCGGCAAACACGATCTGCGGGCTCTTGCCGCCGAGTTCCAGCGTCACGGGCTTGGTGCCCGACTCGGCGCACGCGGCCATGATCGCTGCCCCGGTCCGCGTGGAACCCGTGAACGTGACCTTCGATATCTTCGGGTGCCGCACGAGCGCGTCCCCGGTCGTGCGGCCGTCGCCCTGGACCACATTGAAAATTCCCTTCGGAACGCCCGCCAGCACGGCTAGCTCGGCCAGGCGAAGCACCGAGAACGGCGTCATCTCCGAGGGTTTCAGCACGACCGCGTTGCCCGCCGCGAGCGCCGGCGCGATCTTCCACGACGCCATCACGAGCGGAAAATTCCACGGCGCAATGGCGCCGATCACGCCGTACGGTTCGGCGATTGTCATGCCGAGATGATCGTGATCTGTCGCCGTCACATCGCCGCCGAGCTTGTCGGCGAATTCCGCGTAGAACCGGATGCCCTCTGCGGTGAACGGGACGTCCCAGTTGCTGGCGTCGCGGATCGGGCGGGTCGAGCCGAGGGATTCGAGTGGCGCGAGCGTTTCCACGTCCGCTGCGACCAGGTCGGCGAAGCGGCGCAGGATCTTCGCCCGCTCGCGCGGCGCCATGCTGGCCCAGCCACTCGTCTTGAAAGCACGCCATGCGTCTTCCACGGCACGGTCGATCATGGCTGCATCGGCCACCGGCACCGATGCATACATCACGCCGTCCGAGGGCCGTGCGACGTCGATCCGGCGCTCGCCTTCGTCCACATAGTCGCCGCCTATGAAATGCCCGGTGCGCACGGCAACGCGGGCGGGATCGAACTGGTCCATTGCAATATCCTCGAGAAAGAAGGGTCTCTGGAATCACTTCAATCGTAGTGCCGCCAGCACCGCACATCTCACCGACAAAAATCCGCGTTCAGCACAAACCACGCGTTATGAGGACGCAGACCGTGCAATTTGCATCGAAAGTGCCTGGTTGCGTCCTGCTTGCGTTCGCAAAGGACGCGACGAAAAGATCGTCCTATTCACGCGCCGTGACGAATGCCAGAGTAAGCGCGTGTAGTCCGAAGCCATTCACGGAGGCCGTGTGTCCGACCAAGTTGCATATAGACCCTTCACAGACGAAGATATTGCCGCCGCGCACGCCCTCACGGTCGAGCTGAAATGGCCGCATCGCGCGGAAGACTGGCAGTTCGTGGCGCAGGCCGGCGCCGGGTTCGTTGCCATTGAAGCCGGAGAGGTCGTGGGCACGGCGTTGTACTGGACATATGGCGACGACCGGGCATCGCTTGGCATGGTGATCGTGTCGCCGGCGCGGCAAGGTCTCGGGATCGGGCGCAAGCTCATGGAAAGCGTGCTCGAAGCACTCGAAGGCCGCGTGACGTTTTTGCACGCCACGCTCGCCGGCCAGCCGCTTTACGAGAAACTTGGCTTTCGTGCGGTCGGGACGCTCGACCAGCATCAGGGAACGGCGTTCCAGCCGCCGCTGATGGCGTTGCCGTCGGGGGAAAGGCTGCGGCCGCTGGGTACGAACGATACCGCCCGTCTCATAGATCTGGCGTCCCGCGCATGCGGGCTCGACCGCACGCAGACATTGCCGGCGCTGCTCGCAAACGCCGACGGCATCGGTCTCGACCGCGACGGCGAACTGATCGGCTTCTCGCTATTTCGCCGGTTCGGACGCGGTTTCGCTATCGGCCCGGTGGTCGCGCCCGGTTCCGATCCCGTGCGCGCGAAGGCATTGATCAGCCATTGGCTGTCGTTGAACGAGGGCGTGTTCATTCGTATCGATACCCCCGCGGAATGTGGCCTGACCGAATGGCTCGACGGCCTCGGACTGCCCCGCGTGGATAGCGTGATGAAAATGGTGCTGAACGCACCCGCCGCGCCCGGTCGCGACAACCCGGACGACGATTGCCGCCAGTTCGCGATCATCAATCAGGCAATGCTGTAACTCCTCATGGCCTTCCTCTACAAAGCCGATCCCGTTCGGGGCGCCCAGTGGGGCGCGCTCTTCGCGCAGCAAGCGCCGGACATTGCGTTTCATCTGTGGCCCGATGTCGGCGATCCGGCGGCGATCAGATACCTGGCCGCGTGGCAGCCGCCCGACAATCCGCTGGAAGCCCTGCCCAACCTCGAGGTTATCTTCTCGGTGGGCGCGGGCGTCGATCAGTTCGACCTCTCGCGCGTGCCTGAGCATATTCCCGTGGTGCGCATGATCGAGCCGGGCATCGCGCAAGGCATGGTCGAGTATGTCACGCAAGCCGTGCTGACGATTCATCGCGACGTTGCGGCTTACGCCGCGCAGCAGGCCCGGCAGGAGTGGAAGGCACGGCACGTCCGGCCGGCATCGTCGAGGCGAATCGGTGTCCTGGGTCTTGGCATGCTGGGGACAGCCGTTCTCCAGCGGCTGCGGCTGTTCGGCTTCGATTGCGCGGGCTGGAGCCGCTCCGGCGGACAGATCGAGGGCGTGCAATGTCACGCAGGCGCCGGCGCACTCGATGCATTTCTTGCCCGCACGGATATCCTCGTTTGCCTGCTGCCGCTCACACAGGAAACCCAGGGCATGCTCGACGCAGCACTTTTCAACAAGCTGCCGCGAGGGGCATCGCTGATCCAAACCGGCCGCGGCCCGCACCTGAACCAGGAAGATCTGCTCGCCGCGCTCGAGAGCGGCCAGCTCGACACCGCGATCCTCGATGTGACCGACCCCGAGCCGCTTCCCGCCGGTCATGCGCTATGGACGCACCCGCGCGTGCGGATCACGCCGCACATTGCCAGCGCGACGCGTCCCGAAGGCGCGGTCGAGACCGTCCTGGAGAATCTGCGGCGCCACGAACGAGGCCTGCCGCTGATCGGGCAGGTCGATCGCAGCCGGGGTTATTGACCGGCCAGACAGCTCGCCTAAGACAGCTCACCAAGCGCACCTCAAACGCACCTCGAAGGCCCGCGCCGCAGAAAATGCTGCGCGGAGCCTGTGAAACGCGACATCCGCGTGCTTTGGGGAATTTTTTAGCGCGTCAGGCAATGGCCGTCCATGAGTAATATTGGAGCAGTCAACAGCCCATCCAGCGTCCGAGAAAACCATGTCGATCAAATCGCTCATTGAAGCCGACCGCAAGCATCTGATTCATCCGGTCATCAACTACCGCGCACACGAAGCCCGCGGCGTCACTGTGCTCGAGTCCGCAAAGGGTGCCTACCTGTGCGATGCCGACGGCAACGAACTGCTCGACTGCTTTTCAGGCCTCTGGTGCGTGAACGTTGGCTACGGACAGGAAAGTATCGTCAAGGTGGCGACCGAACAGATGAGCCGCCTGCCCTACGCCACGAGCTACTTTCACTTCGGCTCGGCCCCTGCGATCGAACTGGCGCAGAAGCTGGTCGAAGTGTCGCCGCAATCCCTGCAGCATGTGTATTTCACGCTCGGCGGCTCGGATGCAGTCGATTCCGCAATCCGTTTCATCACACATTACTTCAACGCAACCGGCAGGCCGGCCAAAAAGCACATCATTGCACTGCATCGCGGGTACCACGGGTCGTCTTCTGTCGGCGCGGGCCTGACGGCGTTGCCCGCGTTTCATCGCAACTTCGACCTGCCGCTGCCGACCCAGCATCATCTTCCTTCGCCCTATGCGTACCGCAACGATTTCCCCGATGACGCCGCGCTGATCGCCGCATCCGTCGCGGCGCTCGAAGCCAAGGTTGCCGAGATCGGCGCCGACAACGTAGCCGCGTTTTTCTGCGAGCCGATCCAGGGATCGGGCGGCGTGATCGTGCCGCCGGCCGGCTGGCTCAAAGCCATGCGCGAAGCGTGCCGCAAGCTCGATATCCTCTTTGTCGCCGATGAAGTCATCACCGGTTTCGGCCGCACCGGCCCGTTGTTCGCGTGCCAGGCCGAGGACGTGCAACCGGACCTGATGACCGTTGCAAAGGGCCTGACCTCGGGCTATGCGCCAATGGGCGCCGTGCTGATGTCCGACGCCGTCTATCAGGGAATCGCCGACGGCGACGCGAGCGCGATCGTCGGACATGGACACACGTATTCCGCGCATCCGGTGAGCGCGGCGATCGGTCTGGAAGTGCTGCGCCTGTATCACGAAGGCGGCGTGCTCGCGAACGGCGTGGCGCATGGTCCGCGTTTCGCGGCGGGCCTCGACGCGCTGCTCGATCATCCGCTCGTGGGCGACTCGCGCCATCGCGGGTTGCTTGGCGCGCTGGAACTCGTCTCCGATAAAACCACGCGACAAGGTTTCGATGCATCGCTGAAACTTTCGGAACGGATTGCTGCCGCGGCATACAAAAACCGGCTTGTCTTCCGCGCTTTCGGCGACAACATTCTCGGCTTTGCGCCCGCATTGAGCTTCACGGACAGCGATTTCGACCAGATGTTCGAGCGCCTTGCAAAGACACTCGACGACGTGCTCAACGAAGCCGATGTGCGCGCCGCATTAAAGACGCAACCAGCGGTCACAGCCTGATGGCGGAACCGTTTTGCCGCAAATCTGCGTGATAAGATCGTCTCGCTTCTCACGACAATCTTCCCGCCGGAGCTACACCCATCATGAGCAGCGACTGCAAACTCGACCGCATAGACTTGCGCATTCTTTCGCAGTTGCAAAAGAAAGGCCGCATAACGAACGTCGAGCTTGCGGACGCTGTGGGGCTTTCGTCCAGCCCCTGCCTCATCCGGGTGAAGAGGCTGGAAAAAGCGGGGTATATCGTCGGTTACGGCGCGCAGATCCAGCTCGAAAAGCTCGGCGACGTGCAGATCGTGTTCACCGAAGTGACGCTGGCGGATCATCGCCGGGAGGACTTCATCAAGTTCGTGGACGCCATTCGCGACGTGGATGAAATCGTGGAATGTCATCTTGCAAGCGGCGGCTACGATTACCTGCTCAAGTTCGTCACCCGCAGCGTCAGCCACTATCAAAGCATCATCGAAGGTTTGCTCGAACGCAATATCGGTATCGAAAAATACTTCAGCTTCGTGATCATCAAATCGCCGTTCGTCAAGACCCATTACCCGCTCGAATCCCTGTTTTCGCAGAACCACGACTGATATTCGTCGACCGGTTGCATCGACAAGATGCAGGCAACGCTATTCACCCCGAACATTACCGATGCCGGCCACGCGCACGACTGCGCGGGCCGCGCGAATCCGGAGGGAAACATGAACCGCCAATACGAACTGAAAGAATTGATCCAGTCGGGTAACTTTATCGATGGCAAATGGCTCGAGGCCGCCGATCACGCCCGCTTCAGCGTCTCGAACCCGGCTACCGGCGAATCCATTGCACAAGTCGCCGACAGCGGTCCCGCCGACGCGCGCGCCGCAACCGATGCCGCCGCACGCGCGCTGCCCGCTTGGCGCGACCGGCTGCCGAAGGAACGTTCAGTGATCCTCCACAAATGGGCCGCTTTGATCATGGCGAACCAGGATTCGCTTGGCGCTTTGATCTCGCTTGAACAGGGCAAGCCGCTCGCCGAAGGCAAAGGCGAAGTCGCTTATGGCGCGTCTTATGTGAGCTGGTTCGCCGACGAAGCCACGCGCATTTACGGCGACATCATTCCGCAGCAGCAACGCGGCAAGCGCATGACGGCGATCCGCGAACCCATTGGCGTGGTTGCCGCCATCACACCATGGAATTTCCCGCTTGCAATGATCGCGCGCAAGATTGCGCCGGCACTCGCGGCCGGTTGCACCGTCGTCGCAAAACCCGCCGAAGATACACCGCTGACGGCCTCGGCACTGGTACTGCTTGCGCACGAAGCCGGCGTGCCCGCGGGCGCGTTGAACTTGATCACTGCGTCGCGAGAACATGCGATCGCCGCCGTCGCGGACTGGCTGGAAGACCCGCGCGTGCGCAAGATCACCTTCACCGGCTCGACACCGGTCGGCAAATATCTGGCGCGCGAATCCGCCGGCACGCTCAAGAAACTGTCGCTGGAACTTGGCGGCAACGCGCCGTTCATCGTCTTCGATGACGCCGACCTCGAGGCAGCCGTCGACGGCATGCTGGTATCGAAATTTCGCAACGGCGGCCAGACCTGCGTCTGCCCGAACCGCGTCTACGTGCAAGCCGGCGTGTATGAACGATTCGGCGAGATGCTGAGCCGTCGCGTCGCCGCGCTCAAGGTTGCGCCCGCGACCGACGCGGCCGCCCAGATCGGCCCGATGATCAACGCGCGCGCGCTCGACAAGATCGCACGTCACGTAAATGACGCCGTCGAGCACGGCGCACGCGTGCTTGCGGGCGGCAGACAGTTGGCGGAGCTCGGTCCGAATTACTACGCCCCTACCGTACTCGCCGACGCCAACCACGACATGCTCTTGTGCCGTGAAGAAACCTTCGGACCGGTCGTCGCCATGTTCAAGTTCGAGACCGAGGAAGAAGCGATTCTTGCCGCCAACGATACCCCCTTCGGGCTCGCATCGTATTTCTATAGCGAAAGCCCGAAGCGTATCGACCGCGTTTCGCGCGCGCTCGAAACCGGCATTGTCGGTGTGAACGAAGGCGCGTTGGCGAGCGAAGCCGCGCCGTTCGGCGGCGTCAAGGAATCGGGCTATGGCCGCGAAGGATCCAAATATGGTCTCGACGATTATTTGTCGATCAAGTACATCTGCCAGGGGAATCTTGCATGAGCGCCGCCGCCAACTATCCAATCGAAGTCACGTTCCCCGTTCTCTCGCCGCACGAGGCGTCGGCTTGCGGCGTGCCGTATGTGCATACGTTCGATTCCGGCATGGCCGGGCCGCACGTGATGATCAACGCGCTGACGCACGGCAATGAAGTCTGCGGCGCGATCGTGGTGGATGCGTTGCTGCGCGCCAGGCTGCGCCCGCGTCGCGGCCGCCTGACGCTTGCTTTTGCGAACATCGCGGCCTACGAACGCTTCGATCCGGAAACGCCCGACGCCGCCCGTTTTGTCGACCAGGACTTCAATCGCGTCTGGACGGAGGCCGTGCTCGACAATACTGCGCGCACGTCGAGCGAACTCGCACGCGCCCGCGAAATGCGCCCGGTCATCGACACTGTCGACTTGCTTCTCGACTTGCATTCAATGCACGAGAAGAGCCGGCCGCTGATCGTTTCGGGGCCGCTGGAAAAAGGCATCGAACTTGCGCTTGCAATCGGGACGCCGGCCACCGTGATCGTGGATGAAGGTCATCCCCAGGGCCGCAGGATGCGTGACTATGGCGAATTCGGCGACACCGGCAGCGCGAAGAACGCATTGTTGATTGAATGCGGTCAGCACTGGGAAGCGAGCGCGGTAACGGTCGCCCGCGATACCACCGCGCGTTTTCTGCAGCACTCAGGTGTGGTCGACGAAAGTGACCTTCCAGAGGGCTGGCTCCAGCCGTCGCCGAGCGAGATGAATGTGGTTCGCGTGACGCAGCCCGTCGTCGCCGATAGCATGGATTTTCGCTTTGCGGATGCGTACACCGGGCTCGAAGTGTTTCCGAAGGCAGGCAGCGTGATTGCGTGGTCCAACGGACAACCCGTCCTTACGCCCTACGATGATTGCGTACTTGTCATGCCGTCGCTCAGGCAATTGCTTCCGGGTGTGACCGTGGTGCGGCTCGGCAAGATCGAGCGAACCGTCAGTCCGGTTTGATTCCTTACGTTTCAATCAATTGCGGCAGAACGAATTCAGAGGGGCACCAGTGAAGGTCCAGCAGATCAAACAAAGCGTCAATGCCAAAGGCCTCGAAGACTGGGGAACTGCAGGTTTGCCGGGCACCGCGCCCATACAGGTTTCCGGTTTGCAGACGGTAATCAAAGGCAGTGAAGCCATCGACACCGGCATTTTCGAATGTTCGGCGGGCACCTACAGGCGCTCGGTCAAGCAAGCGGAGGTCATGCACTTTCTCGCCGGCCGCGGACGTTTCACGGCAGACGGCGAAGACACCATCCACTTTGCCAGCGGCGACACCCTGTTCTTCGAAGCCAACACAGAGGGTCTGTGGGAAGTCGAAGAAGCGATGCGCAAGGTGTACGTTATTTTTTGATCAAGGTCGTCGAACTTCGGGGAGGCAGACGACGATTGCAGGCCTGCTCCGGCAAACCAGTACGGCTCCGGTAAATCCCGGAGC
>NZ_CAXTGZ010000036.1:0-21212 GCF_964243625.1 uncultured Caballeronia sp. | reverse complement strand
GGCGTGCGCCAGGGCCGCCTGCCAATGCGGGTCCGCGACCGGCCGGCCGTGCCGGACGGTTCTCCGTCGTCGGACATGCCCGATTCGCCGCCCGCCAGCAACGCCCAGCAAACGTGCGTGGCGGCGGGGTGCTGCGCACGCAGTGCGTCGAGTTCGAGCATCGCGGCGGCGCGGTCGGCAACCGGCAGCGCCAGCGCGATGAAACGGCTCTTGCGAATGTCGATCTCGGCGGTGACGGCGGCAGCAAGCGTGTAAGTGGGCAAATAAAGCTCGGGCTGGGAAAAATGTGATTGCGGGTGAAGCGGCCGATTTCGTGTTTATCGAGAAGGGAGCAGGGGCTTGTCCTCGCCGAGCGAACGTTGCATGAGGACGGTATCGACCCATTGGCCATGCTTGTAGCCGGCCTTGCGCAACACGCCGACATGTTCAAAGCCGAGCCGCGTGTGCAGCGCGATCGAACCCGCGTTGCCGCTGTTGCCGATCACGGCCACCATCTGCCGCCACGGGCCGGCCTCGCATCGTTCGATCAGCGCAGTCAGGAGCGCGAGGCCGAGTCCCTGGCCACCGTGACCATCGGCGATATATACCGAGTCCTCGATCGTATGCCGGTAAGCCGAGCGCGGCCGATACGCCGTCGCGTAGGTATAACCGACCACTTCGCCCTGCAGTTGCGCAACCAGGTAAGGCAAGCCCGCATTCGTGATGGATGCGTGCCGCGTGCGCATGTCGTTCGCGCCGGGCGGTGTTTCCTCGAAGGTGGCGAGCGCGTGCAACACGTAATGCGCATAGATGCGCGTGATCGCGTCGAAGTCATCGGCGGTTGCGTCGCGGATGGTGAAAGCGCGGGCGTCGTCCAGTGCCATTGATTGCCTCTTTGAGTTGAGCGTGAGGGAGCGGTAAGCGATGAAACACATGCCCGATTTTCTCACGACTCCCGGCCTTATCCGCCATTTACCAGACACCTGCACACCGTCGCGGCAAAAGTATGGAGCCGGCGTGCGCCAGCCCACCAAAGAGCGCATTTCGTCATAGAAGAAGCATTGAAGCAAAGCATGCGTGACCGCTACACTGGGTCGTTTGCAAGTTCATCGCAAGGTATCCGGTCGCGCGCGAAGGCCCGCGTGACGCGCACGTGAATTGCCGCACGGCATGAACACGCCGCAAGCTTGCACATTCAGCGCAAATGTTTCATCCCATCGCCTCGGCAAGACGCCTTGGGCGCCAACTCCGTCTGACATAAAAGAACCGAAAGGTACATGAGGCACGTGAGAGACATGACGGACATGAAGAATCGCGCACGATGAACACTTTCAATTTCGCCGGCACCACGCGTCTGCGCACTCGTCCCTGGAACTGGCTCTTCGCGGGACTGGCGGGCGGCCTGGCTGTTTCTGCATGGCTCGGCCTCCTGATGGTCCGGCGTCTCTCGCCGCTCGGGCAGCTCAGCGACGCCGTGCGCCGGCATCAGTTCATTGTGGCGTATCAGCCGATAGTCGATCTCGATACACGGCAATGCATCGGCGCCGAAGCGCTCGTGCGATGGAAGCAGAACAACCGCATCGTGCGTCCCGACCACTTCATTCCGCTCGCCGAGAATCGCGGGCTGATCCAGGCGATCACCGACCAGGTGTTCGACACCATCCTGTTCGAACTCGGCGAATTTCTGCAGCGTTACAGCGAGATGTATGTGTCGATCAACCTGAGCGCGCCCGATCTCGTCACGCGGCGCTTTCTCGATCGTCTGACGCCCGCGCTGGCTCACGCGGGGATTTCGCCGCGACAGGTCCGGATCGAAGCGACCGAGCGCTGTTTCCTCGACGCCGAAGCCGCCAAGGAAGTCATCCAGGCGTTTCGCGATGCCGGACATCCGGTGTATATCGATGATTTCGGCACGGGGTATTCCAGCCTGTCGCACTTGCAGAATTTCCAGGTCGACGCGCTGAAGATCGACAAGTCTTTCGTCGATACCGTCGGCCAGGACGCAGCGTCCAGCAGCGTGGCGTCGCATATCGTGGACATGGCGCAAACGCTTGGCGTGCAGGTCGTGGCCGAGGGGATCGAGCGCGAAGAACAGGCGTGTTATCTGCATGCGCGCGGCGCGCAGTTCGGGCAGGGCTGGCTTTTTTCCGAACCGCTTTGCGCGCCGGATTTTATTCGTTATGCGGGACGGACACTGGTGACGGTGTAGGCTTTGGGCATCGAACTCCCATTTCGGAACCCCGCCCATGACCGCCAGATTGACCGACTCCGTAGCGACCGCTTTCCTGAAAGATGTACGCCATCCGCTACTGGCCCTGCACCGTAGTCTCCTCAACGAACTGCGCGCCCGGCACGAAGCCGAATTCGGCGCAGTCACACCGGCCGAGTTCCTGCAGATCGTGATCAACGGCAGCGCTTTCAAATGGCTCGGGCCTTTATCGACACTGATCGCGGCGCTCGATGACGTGATCGACGACACCGACGCCACGCCCGACGCACGCATCGACATGGCGCACGCCGTGACATCGATGTTCGGCGCAAAGAACCGCAACGCCGCCTTCGACGTCCAGTACTTGCCGATGCTTCAGAGCAGCCCGGACATTGCGCTCGCCAACGGCCGCGTGGCCCAGCAAGTGCGCGCGGTACTTCCCGCCGAGCCTGAAAAAGACTGACGAATCGTTGATGCATTCCGGCCGCGCGACAGGCGAGGGCGTTTGCCCCAATGCCAGTGCGCCGGCCGGTTTCGGTAGAATCCGCAGCCATGATCGAATCGATCGGACCCTTCAGACTCATCCTCCGGGGAGAATGCGTTGGACACATCCGCACAAACCGCAGCATCGGCCGCCGCGAAAAACGCCGCAGTCAAACTCGTCGCCCGCGACATCCACAAGCGTTTCGGCGATAACGAAGTGCTCAAGGGTGTCTCCCTCGCCGCCAACGCCGGCGACGTGATCAGCATCATCGGGTCGAGCGGCTCGGGCAAAAGTACCTTCCTGCGATGCATCAATTTCCTTGAGCGGCCGAATGCGGGCGACATCATCGTCGACGGCGAACCGGTGCGAACCAAAACAGATAGCCGCGGCAACCTCGAAGTCGCCGACCACAAGCAGCTTCAGCGCGTGCGCACGAAACTCGCGATGGTGTTCCAGCATTTCAATTTGTGGGCGCACATGACGTCGATTGAAAACGTCATGGAAGCGCCCATGCACGTGCTGGGTTTATCGAAGAAAGAGGCCAGCGAACGCGCGCGCGAGTGTCTCGAGAAAGTCGGGCTCGCGCCGAAGGTCGAGAAGCAATATCCGTCGCATTTGTCGGGCGGCCAGCAGCAGCGTGTCGCGATTGCGCGCGCGCTCGCCATGCATCCGGACGTGATGCTCTTCGACGAACCCACGTCCGCGCTCGATCCGGAACTCGTCGGCGAAGTGCTGAAGGTGATGCAGAAGCTGGCGGAAGAAGGCCGCACGATGATCGTCGTCACGCACGAGATGGGCTTCGCGCGCAACGTGTCGAATCATGTGATGTTTCTGCACCAGGGACGCACGGAAGAAGAGGGCGCGCCCGCCGAAGTCCTGAGCCGGCCGAACAGCGAACGGCTGCGCCAATTCCTGTCCGGCAGCCTCAAGTAACGTGCCGGCAGTAGTCGGGCCGCAGCCGTTGCGGGTGGTCATCGCGCTGATCGCTCCATGTTCGATGAGCGGTGTGGGACCGGTCATCGATACATTGCGGCTCGCAAATGAAATTGATGGCAATGCGCTGTATGCGTGGCAAACCGTTTCTCCCGATGGCCGCGATGTCATGCTTGGCGGCGGCGCAACATTGAAGGCGCAGGCCGCATTCGGCGCTGACATTGAATGCGACTGGCTGATCGTGCTGAGCGAAGGGTTGCACCCGCTTGGCGGACAACGCGCGTTTCTTCAGTCGCTCACTCGCGTCGCGTCCAGCACCCCGCTTGTCAGCGGCATTCATCATGGCGCGTGGTGGCTGGCATCGGCGGGACTGCTCGATGGTTACCGTGTCGCCGTGAACTGGGACATGGCGCAACAGTTCACGGAACAGTTCGAAAGCTGCATTGTTTCGCAGCAGATTTTCGAAACCGATCGCGACCGCGCCACATGTTGCGGCGGCCAGGCCACGGCCGATTTCATGCTTGCGATGATCGCGCGTCACCATAACCGCGAACTCGTGGAGCGCATCGCCGACGCGCTTGGCGTAACCGCGTTGCGTTCCGGCGACGAACGCCAGCGCATTCCATACGTGACCGCTCCGGGCGAGCGCCATCCGCGTTTGAACGATGCATTGCAACTGATGGAAGCGAACATTGAAGAGCCACTCGCCAGCGATGAAATCGCCGCGCTCGTCGGCATCTCGCGGCGGCAGTTGGAGCGCCTGTTCAAACAGTATCTCGGTGCAATGCCGGCGAAGTATTACCTCAACCTCCGCCTGATCAAGGCGCGGACCCAGTTGCAACGAAGCAGCCAGTCGGTCGTGCAGATCAGCCTGGCTTGCGGGTTTGCATCGGCGGCGCATTTCTCCAATGCGTATCGCGAAAGATTCGGCGTCACGCCCCGGGAGGAGCGGCGCAACTGGATCGAGCGTAACGCCGGTTGATGGCGCGCTGAAATGTCCGTGGAACCGTGTCGCGTTCACGCAAGACGCGAACTGCGCCGCGGGCTACGATCGGTCTGATCAGCAAATCCCGCCCAAGGAGCGATTCATGACCGATCTGAATGTGACACGCGGTACCTTCGATGAAGTAATGGTGCCTTTGTTCTCTCCGGCGAATTTCGTGCCGGACCGCGGACTCGGTTCGCGTGTCTGGGACACGGAAGGCCGCGACTATATTGATTTTGCGGGCGGTATCGCGGTGACGGCGCTGGGTCACGCGCACCCGGAATTGCTCAAGGTCCTCCACGACCAGGGCCAGAAACTCTGGCATATCGGCAACGGATATACCAACGAACCTGTTCTTCGCCTCGCCACCCGCCTCACGGATCTCACCTTCGCCGATCGCGCCTTCTTCGCGAACTCCGGCGCCGAAGCGAACGAAGCCGCGCTCAAACTCGCGCGCCGTTACGCGATCGACAACAGTGGTCCGCAGAAAGTCGAAATCATCTCGTTCACCCAATCGTTCCACGGCCGCACACTGTTCACGGTCAGCGTCGGCGGTCAGCCGAAGTACGCCGAAGGTTTCGGCCCGACGCCGCAAGGCATCACCCATCTGCCCTATAACGATCTTGCGGCGGCGCGTGCCGCGATCGGTCCGCAAACCTGCGCGGTAATCGTCGAACCGGTCCAGGGCGAAGGCGGCGTGTTGCCTGCCGACCCCGCTTTCCTCCAGGGTCTTCGCGACGCCTGCGATCAACACGGCGCACTGCTGATTTTTGATGAGGTACAAACGGGCGTGGGCCGCACCGGCACGTTCTACGCGTACATGGGCTATGGCGTGACGCCGGACATCCTGACGACCGCGAAGGCGCTCGGCAATGGCTTTCCGATCGGCGCAATGCTCACTACGACCAAGATCGCCGCGCATTTCAAGGTCGGCGTGCATGGCACCACGTATGGCGGCAATCCGCTGGGCGCGGCTATCGCGGATAAAGTGGTCGAGCTGATCAGCAATCCATCCTTGCTCGAAGGCGTGCAGCAACGCAGCGATGCCATCAAGGCGCATTTGAAGCGTATCGATGAACGTTTTTCAGTGTTCAAGGAAATCCGTGGCAAGGGTCTGCTGATCGGCGCCGAACTTGCCGATGCCTACAAGGATCGCGCAAAGGATGTGCTGACCGCAGCCGCGAAACACGGCGTGATCATGCTGATCGCGGGGCCGAACGTGCTGCGGTTCGCGCCGTCGCTGATCATGCCGATCGCCGATCTCGACGAAGGGTTCGCGCGTATCGAACAAGCTATCGCCGACGTGGCGCAGTGAACGTGCGCCTGTCTTCGGCCTCTTTCAACCCAACGGAATCGCCGATGCTGATCGTCCGCCCTGCAACACTCGCCGACCTCGACGCGCTCGAACGTATGGCGCATGCCGCGCATCCCGTGCTGCATTCGCTGCCGCGCGACCGGCGCGTTCTCGAGACACGTGTCGCGCTCTCCGAAGATTCGTTTCGCGCCGATGTCGAGTTTCCCGGTGAAGAGTTTTATCTGTTCGTGCTCGAGGATACGGCGACGGGTGCGTTGCTCGGCACGTCGAGCATCGTGGCATCGGCGGGATATTCCGAACCGTTCTACGCGTTTCGCAATGACGCGCTGATCCATGCGTCGCGTGAACTCAAGGTGAACCGCAAGATCCACGCGCTGACCATGTCGCATGAGCTCACGGGCAAGAGCCGCCTGACGGGCTTCTATATAGATCCGCCGATACGCGAGAGCACGCACGATGCCGCTGCGCATCTGCTTTCGCGAGCACGCATGATTTACGTTGCCGCGAACCGCAAGCGTTTCTCCGACGACGTCTTCTCGCTGATGCTCGGCGTGACTGATGACGCGGGTGTATCGCCGTTCTGGGAGGCGGTAGGGCGCAAATTCTTCGGCCGCGACTTCGAGCAGGTCGAGCTTGAATCCGGCGGCCGGAGCCGGACCTTCATAGCGGAAGTGATGCCCAGTTATCCGCTTTATGTTCCGCTGTTGCCGCCCGAAGCGCAACGCGTGCTGGGCGAGCCGGACGACGGCGCATTGCTCGCGTATGACATCCATCTTGAAGAAGGTTTCGAGCCGGATCGTTTTGTCGATATCTTCGATGCCGGTCCGGTGCTGACCGTCGCGGTCGAGCGCAGCGCGTCGGTGCTCGCAAATGAAGTACGCACGGTGAGCGATTCTTCGGACGACGCTGGCGTTTCAGGCACGCCCTATGTGGTCGCGGCCGGCGGCGCGCACGCATTTCGCTGCACGCTGGTCAACCTGCCGTCGTCGCGTGCGGGCGGTGCGCCGTTGTCGGCAGAGATTCGCGAAGCGCTCAGCGTGAAAGCATCCGGCACGGTGCGCTGCGTGCCGCTTCATCAAGCTTCGGGAGAGTTCCAATGATCGTTGTCCGCTGCGTGCAGCCTGGAGATGTCGACGCGCTGGTGGCGCTCGCGCACGAAACCGGACCCGGACTCACCACCTTCAAGCCGGATCGCGATGCGCTGACGGCACGCGTTGAACGTGCAAGACGCACGCTCGCCAATGAAGCCGCACCCTACGAAGCCGGCTATCTGTTCGCAATGGAAGACACGGCGACCGGCGATATTGCCGGCGTGTGCGGCATCGAAACGGAAGTGGGACTGGAGCAGCCGTTCTATAACTACCGGGTGTCGACGGTCGTTCATGCAAGCCGCGATCTTGGCGTGTGGACCAAGATGTCGCTGCTCAACATCTCGCACGACCTGACCGGGTATGCCGAAGTCTGTTCGCTGTTCCTGAGCCCGCGATACAGAACCGCAGGCGTAGGTGGTTTGCTGTCGCGTTCGCGCTTCATGTTTATCGCGCAATTTCGCGAGCGTTTTCCGGAGCGTCTGTGCGCTGAACTGCGCGGTCATTTCGATGAAAACGGCGTCTCGCCATTCTGGCAGGCAGTCGGCTCGCATTTCTACCAGATCGATTTCAACGCAGCGGACTATCTGAGTTCGCACGGCAAGAAGTCGTTCCTGGCCGAGCTGATGCCGCGCTATCCGGTCTATCTCGCGATGCTGCCGGACGACGCGCAAGCGGCAGTCGGCCTCACACATCGCGACACCATGCCCGCGCGCAAGATGCTCGAAACGGAAGGGCTGCGCTATGAAAATCACGTCGATATCTTCGATGCCGGTCCCGTCCTCGAATGCCACACCGCGGACTTGCGCACGGTGCGCGAAAGCGTGCTGGTGAAGGTGCGCATTGGCGAGCGTCATGAGAACGGCGAGGCCCGAAGCCTGGTATCGAATACATCGCTCGATGACTTCCGATGCGGCGCGACCTTCGGCATCCCTGAAGAAGGATCGTTCTTGCTGACCGAAGACGAAGCCGCGGCGTTGCGCGTGAAAGCAGGCGATACGGTGCGTGTCTTGGCCTCGCAACCGCGCCAGAAGAACGCAAGTTGACCGCAAGTTAAGGACAGGAACATGACTACGATTTCGACTCAATTGTTTATCGATGGCGCGTGGAGCAATGGCGGCGGTACGCCGTTTGCATCGCGCAATCCAGGTAACGGCGAAGTGGTGTGGGAAGGGGCGAGCGCATCGGCGCAAGACGTTGACCGCGCCGTCCTCTCAGCGCGACGTGCGTTTGCTTCGTGGTCCGCCTTGCCGCTCGACGAACGCATTGCAATCACGCGACGCTTCGCTGTGCTGCTGAACGAGAACAAGGAAACGCTCGCCAATACCATTGGGCATGAAACGGGCAAGCCATTGTGGGAAGCACGCACGGAAGTGGCGACTATGGCCGCAAAAGTCGATATCTCGGTCAAGTCGTACCACGAGCGAACCGGCGAAAAGCGGCAGGACATGGCCGATGGTGTCGCGGTCTTGCGGCATCGTCCGCATGGTGTCGTGGCGGTGTTCGGGCCGTATAACTTTCCGGGGCATTTGCCGAACGGGCATATCGTGCCGGCGCTTATCGCAGGGAACACGGTCGTGTTCAAACCGTCTGAATTCGCGCCCGCCGTGGCCGCGCTTACCACTGGTTTGTGGGCGCAGGCTGGCTTGCCTTCAGGCGTGCTGAATCTCGTTCAGGGCGAAAAGGACACGGGCATTACGCTGGCCAATCATCGGCAGATCGATGGTTTGTTTTTCACCGGTAGTTCGGATACCGGAACATTGTTGCATCGGCAATTCGGTGGACGTCCCGAGATCGTGCTTGCGCTGGAAATGGGCGGCAACAATCCGCTGGTCGTGGCTGAAGTCGAAGATATCGACGCCGCCGTGCATCACACGATCCAGTCGGCATATCTTTCCGCCGGACAGCGCTGCACGTGCGCACGCCGTTTATTCGTCCCCGATAACGCGTTCGGTCAACGCTTCACGCAACGCCTGATCGATGTGACATCGAAGATCAAGACCGGCGCCTTCAATGCCGATCCGCAACCGTTCATGGGCGCCGTGATCTCGGCGCGAGCGGCGTCGAAGCTCGTGCAGGCGCAGAAACAGTTGGTCGAAGCGGGCGGCAAGCCGCTCCTCGAAATGAAACAGCAATCGAAGGAGCTGGGTTATGTCACGCCGGCAATCGTCGACGTGACGAACGCGCAGAACGTGCCTGACGAAGAGCACTTCGGACCTATGCTGCAACTCACGCGCTATGCCACTTTCGATCAGGCGATCGAACGGGCGAACGACACAGCCTACGGTTTAGCTGCCGGCTTGTTAGCCGATGACGCCGCCACGTGGACGCACTTCCAGCGGACCATTCGTGCGGGCATCGTGAACTGGAACCGGCCGACTAACGGCGCGTCATCAGCGGCGCCGTTCGGCGGTATCGGCCGCTCGGGCAATCAGCGCCCGAGCGCGTTCTACGCGGCGGATTATTGTTCGTACCCGATGGCGTCGGTCGAAAGCACCCAGTTGCTCATGCCCGCGAGCGTCTCGCCCGGCCTTCAGTTCTGAGGATCCACGATGCAAGCATTCGAAGCGAATTTCGACGGGCTGGTCGGCCCGACGCACAACTACGCGGGGTTGTCGTTCGGCAATGTCGCGTCGCGCAACAACGAGAAGTCGGCGGCAAATCCGAAGGCTGCGGCAAAGCAGGGCTTGCGCAAGATGAAGCGGCTTGCGGACCTTGGTTTTCATCAAGGTGTGTTGCCGCCGCTCGATCGGCCCTCGCTCAAGTTGCTGCGCAGCGTGGGTTTCACGGGCACGGATGCCGAAGTCATCGAACGTGCTTCGCGCGAAGCGCCCGAATTGCTCGCGGCGGCGAGTTCGGCGTCCGCGATGTGGACGGCGAACGCCGCGACCGTCAGCCCATCGGCGGATACGAACGACGGCCGCGTCCATTTCACGCCTGCCAATCTCAGCACGAAGCTGCATCGCGCGATCGAGCATGAAGAGACGCGGCGTTCGCTTGCATCGATTTTCGCCGACGAACAACGCTTCAAGATTCATCACGCGCTGCCCGGTACGCCCGCTTTGGGCGACGAAGGCGCGGCAAATCACACGCGCTTTTGCAGCGAATATGGCGAGAAGGGCGTCGAGTTTTTTGTCTATGGCCGCAGCGAATACGGTCAGGGCGCGGCCGAGCCGAAGCGCTTTCCCGCACGTCAAACGCTCGAGGCCAGCCGCGCGGTTGCACGGCTGCATGGCCTCTCCGACGACTCCACGGTCTTCGCGCAACAGCTTCCCGACGTGATCGATGCCGGCGTGTTCCACAACGACGTGATTGCGGTGGGCAACCGCAACACGCTGTTCTGCCATCAACGTGCGTTTCTCGACCAGACGAAAGTCTATGACCAGCTCCGCGTCAAGCTCGATGCACACGGCAGCGCCTTCACCGCAATCGAAGTGCCGGAAGACGAAGTCAGCGTGGCCGATGCCGTATCGTCGTATCTGTTCAATAGTCAGTTGCTCACGCGTCCCGATGGCCGCCAGGTGCTTGTCGTGCCGCAGGAATGTCGCGAGAACGCGCGCGTGGCCAAGTACCTCGATGCGTTGGGCGAGCGGCATACGTCAATCGATGACGTGCTCGTTTTCGACCTGCGCGAAAGCATGAAGAACGGCGGCGGTCCGGCCTGCTTGCGTTTGCGCGTCGTACTGAACGACGCGGAACGCGCCGCGGTGAACCCCGGCGTCTGGATGAACGATTCACTTTTCGCGCAGCTCGATGCATGGATCGACACGCATTATCGTGATCGTGTTGCGCCAGCCGATCTTGCCGATCCCAAACTGCTCGATGAGTCGCGTGCCGCCCTTGATGCGCTCACCGGCATCCTTAAGCTGGGTACACTCTATGATTTCCAGCGCTGAGACCACCATGTTCGCGAACTTTCTCGACTTTGTCATCGATGGAAAAAAGCCTGCGCTGACGGAGGGCACATTGCCCAACAGCGTGAAGTGGACGTGGCTTGGCGATGGCATCGTGCGCTTCGAGCCGGATCATGAAGTCAAGGCAAGCGTGGTGGCATCGGCGGGAATCCACGGCGACGAAACCGCGCCCATCGAGATTCTTTCCATGCTCGTGGCGGACATTGCCAGCGGGAAAGCACCGTTGAAGAGCCGCTTGCTGGTGATCTTCGGCAATATCGACGCGATGCGCGAATCGTGCCGTTACCGCGATGACGATCTGAACCGCCTGTTCAACGGCCGGCATCTGACGCTCGCAACCAGTCATGAATCGCCGCGTGCGGTCGAGCTGGAAGGTGTGACGCGTGCGTTCTTTGCTGAGGCCGATTCCACCCAAGCGAAGTGGCACATCGACATGCATACGGCCATCCGTCCTTCTGTGTTCGAGCAATTCGCTTTGCTGCCGTACACGGGCGCACCCTTGTCGCGAGCGATGTTCGACTGGTTGCA
Organism: uncultured Caballeronia sp.; assembly: GCF_964243625.1. Classification (NCBI taxonomy): domain Bacteria; kingdom Pseudomonadati; phylum Pseudomonadota; class Betaproteobacteria; order Burkholderiales; family Burkholderiaceae; genus Caballeronia; species uncultured Caballeronia sp. The sequence goes on along the minus strand of NZ_CAXTGZ010000036.1, from coordinate 9,777 downwards.
GGACGCGGGTTTGTCGGCGGTGCTTTTACACAAAGAGAAGTCGAACACGTTCACGCATTTCACGGCGGAACAATCGGGGGCGCTTGCCTGCACGCTCGAACTCGGCAAGGTGCGTCCGTTCGGGCACAACGACCTGACGCGCTTCGCGGCATCCGATGCAGCCTTGCGCCGCCTGATCGCCGCGCAGCCGCCGGTGCCGAAGTCGGGCGATACATTGAAGGTCTTCACCGTAATCGGCCAGATCACCAAGCAAAGCGAAGCGCTCGAACTGCACGTTGCCGGCGACGTCGCGAACTTCACGCCTTTCGAACGCGGCACGTTGCTCGCGGAAGATGGCGATTACCGTTACGAAGTCACGCGCAATGAAGAACGGATCGTGTTCCCGAACCCGACGGTGAAGCCGGGATTGCGAGCGGGATTGATGGTCATCGATACAACTGAAGACACGTTCAAGGCGCTGAGCTGAACGCACTCAACTCGAAGGCGTGACGGTTACCGTACACGTCGTCCCGGCGGCTAGGATCAAGCTGTCCGGCACTTCATCGATGCGGATGCGCACGGGCACGCGTTGCCCGAGCCGGACCCAGTTGAAGGTCGGGTTCACATCGGCGAGCAGCTCGCGGCTTTCGGCTTTGTCGCCGACACGCACGTGCGGCAACTTCGTTTCCTCGAAGTATTGAACCTGCCCGGGCCGTAGTAGGCGTTTTCGGGCCAGTGCTTGCGGTTGATCGAAAGCGATCCATCCACCTGCGGTACGAGCGCCGACGCCGCGACACCCGCCAGCGACCGCGCCTCGCGCACGCGCGCCGCAGCCAACGCGAGCGATGGGTTGCCGGCCTGCGCACGTTCAATCCACGCATCGAGCTGGGGATCGTTGTACGAGCGCCACCATGCGGAGGCGGGTCAACCTGCGTCGGCGTTTGTCGCGCGCAGGGTCGCGCCCGCATCGAGCGTTGACGGGGCCTTCAGGGAATCCTCGGGACCGACGTTTTTAGTGCTCGCGCAGCCTGCAATTGTTAAAATAAATGTAAGAACCATCGGAACGACGGCTGTTTTTAGCATCCGGTCTAGCAAAATTATTTCTCAAATCTGATTGAGACGCGTGTGCCGAATTGTATTTTTGCCCTGATTATGAAAAAACCGGCAAAAATGTAAAGCATCCAAACGCGATCCGATCTAATCGATTTTGCCGAAAGCGCAACAATGGCGCATAACTTGAAAGAGATTCAGGGCTAAATGGATACCCTCCAGAACATGCGGGTGTTTTCGCGAGTCGTGGAAGCGGGCAGTTTCACTGCGGCAGCACATCAGTTGAATACAACGACGGCCTACGCTTCGCGCGCAGTATCCGATCTTGAAGCGCATCTGCGTACCCGTTTGCTCAATCGCACGACGCGCCGTATAGCCCTCACCGAGGCGGGCGAGCGCTATCTGCAGCGCTGCGAGCAGATCCTCGCCTATGTGGATCAGGCAGAGGCCGAAGCGGGAGACGCCCACGCCAGGCCTTCCGGCAAGCTGAAAATGCATGCCATGGCGGGTATTGGCCAGCATTACATCGTGCCGATGATTTCGCGTTATCAAAGGCTGCATCCATCGGTGCAGATAGACTTGACGCTCGCCTCGCGCATTCCGGACCTGCTAGATGAAGGTTTCGATGTATCGATCGTGCTTGGCAGCGAATTGCCCGATTCGGGTCTGGTCTCGCAACGTCTCGGCAGCGTTTTCACGATTGCGTGCGCTTCGCCCGCGTATATAGAAGCGCATGGCGTGCCGCATTCAGTTGCGGATCTGAACGAGCACACGTGTCTGCAACTCGTGACGCCGGCCTTTCCGCCAACTCGATGGACTTTCGACGGCCCGAACGGACCGGAAAGCGTCAATCTCGGCCCGACACCATTCACGGTGAATGTGGCAGAAGCCATGGCGGTGGCCATCAGCGAAGGCATGGGCGTTGGTGTGCTGCCCACATCGTCCGCGTTGCCTGCGTTGCGAGCCGGAACAATCGTGCGGGTGCTGCCGGAACACACCATGCAATTGTTCAATGTATTCGCGCTTTATCCGTCGCGGCAGTATCTGGACGCGAAAATCCGCACCTGGGTGGATTTCCTGCGCAGTGAGTTGCCTGGCGCACTCGCCGCCGATGAAAAATTGCTGCAAGAATTTGTGGCGGCGTAAGCTTATGAGCAGGAGAATGGGAGTTGGCGAATGCGGATCTTTTGGCTTTACCGCGGCGCAACACTTGCTTACTTCTATTTCAGCCTCATGTTGGTAGCTTAAGGGCTGGACAAGCTGCTTCTGGCTTCATGGATTCACTTTTACCGATTTTCGACTTAGTCCGAGGAAGGTTATGAATACGCCGCTGATGTTCGCTATCTATGCACTGCTTGGTTTGATCGCCGTGCCCGCAACTCGTGAACTGCTGCGTACCGCCCGCGAAAACGCAAAGCGCGCGCGCCTCATCCCGATTCGTATCGACGAACGCAAGAACCGCCAGTCGCGCGACCGGTAACTTCGGAAGGCCGAATCTTCGGTCTTTGGGTGTTAGCAACAGCGCGATAACGCGACGTTCTTTATCATGAAACGCCGGGTTCGCAGCGAGCCGGGATACCTGCGCTCCGGGTACGTGGGAACCGGTATTCGTTACCGTTGTTTTCGCGCTCACGGTTTCAGGCAAACGACTTTCCAGGACGCCACTCGGCGTCCGTCGATCAAATCTCGATTACCTTGTCCCACTCAAATGACGGATTCTCTGGCAAGCCCGTGCGCCGGTCCCGGTAGCCACGCGGATTGCAGACAACCCTTGTTCCTTCCACGAAGTAGTCGAACGCCGTATGCGTGTGGCCATGCACCCACAGTGCAACGGGCTCGCGCACAAGCGATGGCAAGTCGCTGATAAACGACGCCGATACCCGGTCCGTCGCATATTTCTCCGCAAGACTGTCCCTGAGCGGCGCGTGATGCGTGACAACGATCGTCTTGCCATCGAAAGGCTTGGCGAGCTCCTCTTGCAGCCATGCACGCGCTTGCTGGTGCAGCGCCAGAGAATCACTGGCGGTAAAGGAGCGCGGTTCGTCCTCGGGTTCAGGCCACGCAACCTGGATCACGCCCCTGAAGTCGACCATCACACGCTCGGCTTCCTGCATCGAGATACGCAACGCCTCATCGCTCGACCCATACAACGCGAAGTCGGTCCACAGCGTGGTGCCGAGCACGCGCCACTTTCCGTACCGGTCGATCAGCGCGCTGTTGTTCAGGAAATGCACATTCGGCAAGCTGTTCGAAGCATCCTTCATCGCCGTTTCGAGCGCACCGAACTCGCCGTCGTAATACTCGTGATTGCCCGGGACATAAATCACGGGTACGTCGGGACCGAAGTTTTCGGCGGCCCAGCGCAGGCCTTCCGCGTGATTGTGAATATCGCCGGCAAGCACGACGAGATCAGACTCGGCATAGGGAATGGCGAGCGGTTCGTCATGTTCGAGGTGCAGGTCAGACAGAACGCGAATCTTCACGGCGATATTCTCCTTGGTCTCTTCACGATGCGCGCACGTCCGGCAACACCTTGGCCGGATTCATCAAGTTCTCGGGGTCGAGTGCGGTCTTGATTGCACGCATCAAGCGTATTTCTACCGGGGACTTATAGTGCATCGCCTCGGCTACCTTCAATTGACCCAGACCGTGTTCGGCGCTGATGCTGCCGTGATAGGCATTCACTTGTTCATAAACGAGCGCATTCACACTCACCTGATGTTCGGCGAGGAAGACTTTCGGGTCGACGCCTGCCGGCGCCTGCACGTTGTAATGAAGATTGCCGTCGCCAAGATGCCCGAACGTCACCATGCGCACGCCAGGAATGGCTCGGGCAATAAGGGCGTCGGTTTGCGCGATAAAATTTCCGATGCTCGAAATCGGCACTGAGATATCGTGCTTGATATTGAGTCCTTCCTGGGCCTGCGCGAGCGGAATGTGCTCGCGCAGATTCCAGAAAGCCCTGGTCTGAGACAGATTTTCCGCGACCACCGCGTCTTGAACCAGGCCTTGCTCCATCGCGTGCTCCATCAGCCGTTCGAACAAAGCGCGGCCGTGTGCTTCGCTTTCGTTATCCGATAGTTCGAGCAGCACGGTCTGACCGTGTTTTTCGGAGAACGGATAACGCATTTGCGGAAAATGCGTGGTCACCAGATGCAGCGCGAAGTCCGACATCAATTCGAAGCCGGTCAATAACGGACCCGCATAACGCTGTGCAGTGGCGAGGAAATCGAGCGCGGCATGAGGCGACTCGAGGGCGGCGAGCGCCGTCACGCGAGCGACGGGCGCCGGATGCAATTTCATCACCGCAGCCGTAACGATGCCGAGCGTCCCTTCCGCGCCAATATAAAGATCGCGCAAGTCGTAACCGGTGTTGTCCTTGCGCAGCCCGCGCAAGCCGTTCCAGACGTCGCCTTGTGGCGTGACCACTTCCAGTCCGAGGCATAACTCGCGCGTGTTTCCATAGCGCAGCACGCCGGTGCCGCCTGCGTTCGTTGAAAGATTTCCGCCGATAGTGCAACTGCCTTCGGCCGCCAGGCTGAGCGCAAAGAGACGCTGTTCCTGTTCGGCGCGCGCCTGAATGTCGGCGAGGATTACACCGGCCTCCACGGTAATGGTGTTGTTGATCGAGTCGATGCTGCGAATACGGTTCATCCTGCGCAAGCTGATGACGACCTGCGTGCCGCTGGCGTCGGGCGTCGCTCCACCGGAATGGCCCGTATTGCCCCCTTGCGGCACGATCGGAAGACGATGTTCGCGCGCAAGCCGCACGACCCTTGCCACTTGTTCTGTGTCGCCCGGAAGAAGCACGGCACATGTTTCACCGCGGTAGCGCTTGCGCCAGTCGGTGAGATACGGCGCGGTGTCGTGCGAATCGGTGAGGACATTCGCGGCGCCGATCGCCTCGATGCAGGCTTCCACGAAGTACTTTGAACGGTCGTTGGTTGTGGTCATGAGTGTCAGTTGATTCAATAGCGTTGGCTTGCGCGGCAGGCGTTAATGCAGTATTGCCCGAACGTGGCCCTGGCGAAACCTGGCCGAATGGCATAGGGCTCCGTTACACCGGCGGATCCATGCTACAAACCATTCTGGTCGGCGGCAGCTCCGGTTCCCTGGCGCTTCGCCGCGCGGGCAGCGCGCTTGAACGGCGCGACATAAGCAAGCGCGCAGACGAAGTACACGAGCGCAAGCACGGCTTCAATCCAGCCGAGGCGCGCCGACAACCCGCCGTCTGTCATGCCGCGGACAGTGCCTTCGGCGAAGTAGAGCAGGACGAGCATCGACGCCCACTGCAGCGTGTACAGATTGCGCCTGAATGTGCCTCGAAGCGCGAACGCGAGCGGGATCGCCTTGAGTGCGAGCGCGGAGCCGCCGGGACGCAATGGCGCAAGCCACAGCTCCCACGCGAGCGACAACGCAATCAGCGCGATCAGGCTGAAAAACGCGATGCGCGCGGAAGCCCCGTTGGCAGGCGTGGCGCTCATCAGGCGTTGCGCAGAAGTTTGAGCGCGGTTTGAGCGAGACGCGCCCCGAGCGCGATGGCGAGCGCCTTCTCATCGGCGGAAATGCCGATGTCAGCCGTTTCTGCGCGCGCGAAATGGGACGCGCCGTAGGGCGTGCCGCCGGTTTGCGTGGTGGTCAGCTTTGGCTCGGTGTACGGAATGCCCACGATCAGCATGCCGTGGTGAAGCAAGGGCAGCATCATGGAAAGCAGGGTGCTTTCCTGACCGCCGTGCAGGCTGCCGGTGGACGTAAAAACGCTCGCGGGTTTTCCGGCGAGCGCGCCGGAAAGCCATTGCGGCGAGGTGCCATCGAGGAAATATTTGAGCGGCGCAGCCATGTTGCCGAAGCGCGTCGGCGAGCCGAGCGCGAGTCCCGCGCATTCTTCCAGGTCGCGTACTTCGGCGTAGGGCGGACCGTCGGAGGGAATGTCCGGCTGCGTTGCTTCGCAAACGGTCGAGACGGAGGGCACGGTGCGCACGCGCGCCTGCATGCCGGGCACGCTGTCGACGCCCTGCGCAATCGCCTGGGCAAGTTCGCGGGTGGCGCCGTTGCGGCTGTAATAAAGCACGAGAATGTCGTTCATGGGCCTTTTCGGTGAACGGGTATTATAAGGACCGGGTGTGCGAAGTGCTTTTGGTGGTCGTCCGCCACTATTTGTACCGAATCGCAAACTCGTTGTAACGATTGAGGAGAGAGTTTCTTAATGAAGTTTCCCATCAATCTCGACACGACGAAACGGCTCGCCGGATTCGTCGCGCGTCGAACGGGTGAGGATCGCGTCGCGCAGGTGGCAGGCAGCCTGACGTTTACCACCGTGCTGTCGCTCGTGCCGCTCGCCACCGTCGCGTTCGCGTTGTTCACGGCGTTTCCGATCTTCGCCTCGTTTCAGATGTCGTTGCAGGATTTTCTTGCATCGCATCTCATGCCGTCGCAGATCAACAGCCAGATCTTCAAGTACCTGAACCAGTTTGCATCGAAGGCGAAAGGGCTGACCACGGTCGGCATGATCATCTTGTTCGTCACGTCGGTGATGACCATGATGACAGTCGAGTCGGCGTTCAACGTGATCTGGCGCGTGCGCAAATCGCGGCCGCTGGCGCAACGCATCCTGGTTTATTGGGCAATCATCACGCTCGGGCCGATCCTGTTCGGCGTGAGTTTGTCCATGTCGTCCTATTTGTTTGCTCAGTCCATCGCATTCGCCGGGTCGCATAATCTTTTACCGCCGGGGATCGAATGGGCGCTCACGAGTGCAACCCTGCCATTTACGGTTGTGGCGTTCGCGATGCTTTACGTCTTTCTGCCGAACTGCAAGGTGGCATGGCGCGATGCACTGGTCGGCGGCCTGATCGCGGCGATTGCGTTCGAATTGACCAAGCGCGGTTTCGGTTACTACGTGCGCCGCATTCCCACTTATACGGCCGTCTACGGCGCGTTTGCGGCGTTGCCGGTGTTCCTGTTATGGGTCTATCTCTGCTGGATGATCACGTTGATTGGAGCGATGGTCACGTCGGCGTTGCCGGCTATTCGCACCGGCCAGTTTCATCGAGCGGACTTCCCGGGCAGCGATTTGCTGGATGCACTCGAGTTGCTCGCGCGGCTCGCCGAAGCGCGCGATGCCGGCAAGCCCGGCTATACGGGGCTTGAGCTCGCAAGCATGCTGCGCTGTGACATGGATACCACCATGCGGCTTGTGCGCAAGCTCGATGACCTGGAATGGGTTGCGCGGCTCGAGAACCTGCGCGTGCCGCGTTATGTGCTGATCGCCAGTCCGCAGCAGATCACGGTGTCGAGTCTCTTCGATTTGTTCGTGATCGACCGCGAAGAACTGGACTATCAGTTGCGCCTCGATTCATCGCATATCGACGATGCAACCCTGATGAACGCGCTGAGCAACGACAAGATGGATGTCACGCTTGCCACGCTGCTTGCTGCGCGCACTGCTTCCCGGGAAGCTCGTGCGCATGAATCTGAAAACGCAGCGTCAATGCCGCGTCAGACCGCTTGACCGGCGCCTAAAGCGAAATCCTGCCAATACAGATGTCCTTGAACATCACCCAATCGCCCATCAGGCTATAAAGCGGATGGCGAAAGGTGGCAGGGCGGTTCTTCTCGAAGAAGAAATGGCCAACCCAGGCAAAGCCGTAGCCGCAAATGACCGCGGCCGGAAGCCAGAGCCAGTCATCCGTTGCGATGGCCATGGCCAGGCAACCAATCACCCCCAACGAACCAATGAAATGAAGCCGCCGCGACACCACGTTGCGGTGCTCTTCGAGATAGTACGGATAGAACTCCGCGAAGCTCGCAAAGTGATCCGAATGAGCGGTCTGGGCCATGACAATCTCCGTGTCGGGCGATGCCTGCAAAGCAGGCGAGCAAGATTCATTCTCCGGCTAACACGGCAATGGCGCAACCGGGAACGCGCGCCGTCGCGGGAATTTTCAGCACCCCACCCATTCGGCTGATAGCGCATTTCGGACGCGCTCGTTAAGCTTGGTTCATGCTGTTTTTCTTTGCAAAACCGAAGAGCGCAGCAAGGGTCGCATCAGGTTGTTCGCTCATGAGCGCGTGGCCTGCGTCCAGTAAAACGGTGTCCACCGGAACGCCCGCGTGTTTCATTGCATCGACAAGTGCGCGGCTCGCGCGGGGCGGTGTCATCGCGTCGCGCTTGCCCGTCACTATCTGCACCGGACACTGCACCGCTGCGGCGCGTTCAAGGCCATCCGCGTAAGCATTGCAGGCGCTGAAATCAGTGTGAAAGAGTTGCGGCTCGCCGCGAACGGCCATGCGTTCCATCAGGCGCTGGTTTGATCCGTGCAGCCAGAAGCCCGGGCCCGGGCTCGAAGGTTTCGCGGCGATCGAGGAATGCGACCACTGGTTCACCATGTCAATGGCGTCAGGTTCGTGGTCACGGGCGGCATTGAGGAGGGCGTCGGACACGGTCATCGGAAATGCGGTGGCGAGCAGCGAAAGGCAAGTCACGCGCGATGGATGGCGCGCTGCGGTATCGAGGGCAATCAATGAGCCCATGCTGTGGCCGATCAGCATGGCGCGGCTTACCTTCGCGGCGTCCAGCAGCGCGATGACCCAGTCGGCCAGCGCGGCGATGCTCGGCTTCGCCGGCCCGGCGCTGCGGCCATGCCCGGGAAGATCAACGGCAAGAACGCTCAGGCCGTGATGAGCAAAGTAGCGGGTCTGCAGCGCCCAGACGCTGTGATCGTGCTGCGCGCCGTGAATGAACACGGCCACAGGACGTCCGGCCTCGAACGCGTGGCCGCCGGTGTATGCGTAGGCGGGTGCGCCGCCGACATCGAGCATCATGCGCGGCTCCCTTCGCTTTTTTGCGATGCCTTCAGTCCGCGCTTGAGGTCGTCGATGAGATCGTCAGGATCTTCCAGGCCAATCGACAGCCGGATACGGCCTGGCGCGATTCCGGCGGCGGCAAGGGCGGCTGCGTCCATGCGGAAATGCGTGGTCGATGCAGGATGGATGACGAGCGAACGTGCATCGCCGACATTGGCCAGATGCGAAAACAAGGTCAGCGATTCTATGAAGCGCCGCGCCGCCGCCACGTCGCCGCGCAGATCGAAGCTGAAAACAGCACCCGCGCCGCGTGGCAGGAGTCGCTTGGCGAGCGCGTAATCGCGATGGCTTTCCAGTTCCGGATACGCCACGCCTTCGACTGCTGGATTCGCGAGCAGGAACTCGACGACCTTGCGCGTGTTGGCAACGTGCCTGTCCATGCGCAGCGGCAGGGTCTCGATGCCTTGCAGCAGTTGCCACGCAGCCTGCGGATGCAGGCATGCGCCGAAATCGCGCAGGCCCTCGCGGCGGGCGCGCAGCAGAAATGGCGCGACCGTGCTCTCTTCGGCGAAGACCATGCCGTGAAAGCCATCGTAGGGCTCGGTGAATTCGGGGAAAAGGGCGCTCGCGGTGAAGTCGAATGTGCCGCCGTCGACCAGCACGCCGCCTATGGTCGTGCCGTGGCCGCCCAGGAATTTGGTCGCGGAATGGTAGACGAAGTCGGCGCCATGATCGAACGGGCGCAGCAAATAGGGCGTGGTGAAGGTCGAATCCACGAGCAACGGCACGCGGTTCTCGTGCGCGATTTCAGCGATGGTCGCGATATCCAGAACATCGAGGCCGGGGTTCCCCAGCGTCTCGCCGAACAGGAGGCGCGTATTGGGCCGAATTGCGGCTCGCCAGGCATCGGGATCGTGGGGCGGCACGAACGTGGTGTCTATG
>NZ_CAXTGZ010000035.1:0-21481 GCF_964243625.1 uncultured Caballeronia sp. | reverse complement strand
GCACCGGTTCGTGGAGGGGCTCGATCTGCCGGTGCTCGGATATCTGCGCGACACGCAAAACTACGTGCAGGCCGCCGCGCACGGCCTGACCATCTGGGATGTGGCGCGAAGCCGGGTGGAGAAGGATCTCGAGCAGTGGCAGCCGATTATCGAGTGGGTATCGAAGAAGTAGGGATCACCATGAAAAACGCCGGTGGCTTTTCAAGGCCACCGGCGTTTTTTACGTCCAGCTTTGCGTCGGAACGTGATCGCGGTTTCCCTTGATCCGGTTCTTTTCATCGACGAAAACCAGGTCCGGCTTCCAGCCCGCTTTCAGTTCGGCTTCGTCAACCAGCGCGAACGCCGCGATGATCACGAGGTCGCCCAATTGCGCGCGCCGCGCCGCCGAACCATTCAGCGAAATCATGCCGCTGCCGCGCTCGCCCTTGATGGCGTAAGTGGTCAGCCGTTCCCCGTTGTTCACGTTCCAGATATCGATCTGCTCGTTCTCGAGCAGATTTGCCGCTTCCAGAAGGTTTTCGTCGATTGCGCACGAGCCTTCGTAATGCAATTCGCAATGCGTCACCGTTGCGCGGTGGATCTTCGATTTCAACAGCGTTCGCTGCATGCGTTCCTCGTTCAGACTTCCAGATTGTCGATCAGCCGCGTCGTGCCGAGCTTGGCTGCAGCCAGCACCACGAGCGGCGCGGCGGTGTCGCCGGGACCGGGCGGCAGCAGGTTGACGCGCTTTCTCACTGCGATGTAATCCGGCTGCCAGCCGCGCTGAGCAAGCGATTCCACAGCTTCTTTTTCTATCGATGCAAAGTCGCGGTTGCCCGAAAGCACGGCGTCGCGCACGCGATTCAGGGCTTGCGCCAGCACCGGCGCTTCGGCGCGCTCGGCTGCTGCCAGAAAGCGATTGCGCGAACTGAGCGCAAGACCGTCGGCGTCGCGCACGGTTTCGGCGGCGACGATCTCGGTCGGCAGCGCGAATTGATGGCACATCTGCCGCACGATCATCAACTGCTGGTAATCCTTCTTGCCGAACACGGCCACGCGCGGCTGCACGCACGACATCAGCTTCATCACGACCGTGCACACGCCCTGGAAGAACCCGGGACGGAACTCGCCCTCGAGGATGTCGCCCAGATTGGTCGGCGGATGCACGCGATATTGCTGCGGCTCCGGGTACAAGTCCGCTTCGGTCGGCGCGAACAGCACATACACATTCTCGGACTGAAGCTTCTCTATATCGTCCTGCAGCGTGCGCGGATATTTCTCGAAATCTTCGTTCGGCCCGAACTGCAGCCGGTTCACGAAGATACTGGCGACGACCGGATCGCCGTGCTGGCGCGCGAGGCGCATCAGCGAAAGATGGCCTTCGTGCAGATTACCCATGGTCGGGACGAAGGCGGTTCGGTTCTGGCCGCGCAACTGATCGCGCAGTTCATGGATCGAGCTAATGACTTTCATCTAGCGGGTGACTCCTTGCGGGCTGCGCGAAAAAATAGGCGGCGCCGAGGGGGAAAAGGAAAGGGTTGTGCAAGATCGCGACAAATAGACGGCATTCACGCTCAAGCCGGTGAATACGCGAGTCTCACGTAGATGGGCGCATACGGTTCGGCCTGGGTAATCTCGATCAGCGATTCGCGCGACAACTCCAGCATGGCGATGAAGTTCACGATCACGACGGGTATGCCGCGCGTGGGATCGAAGAGATCGCCGAATTCCATGAAACGGGCGTTTTGCAGACGCCGCAGGATCACGCTCATGTGTTCTCGCACCGACAACTCTTCGCGCGAGATCTTGTGGTGCTCGACCAACCTTGCGCGTTTGATGACGTCGGCCCAGGCTGCGCGCAGGTCGTTGACATCGACGTCGGGGAAGCGCTGCGCCGAGCTTTGTTCAACGTAGACTTCGGCGCGCAGGAAGTCCCGGCCAAGCTGCGGGATGTGATCGAGGCGCTGCGCTGCAAGCTTCATCTGCTCGTATTCGAGCAGGCGCCGCACGAGTTCGGCGCGCGGATCTTCGGCTTCTTCGCCGGTATCCGCCTTTTTCACCGGCAGCAGCATGCGCGACTTGATCTCGATCAGCATGGCCGCCATCAGCAGATATTCCGCCGCGAGCTCCAGGTTCGATTCGCGGATCTGGTCGACATAACCAAGATACTGGCGCGTCACATCCGCCATCGGGATGTCGAGGACGTTGAAGTTCTGCTTGCGGATCAGGTACAGCAACAAGTCGAGCGGACCTTCGAACGCCTCGAGAAATATCTCGAGCGCGTCCGGCGGGATATACAGATCCGTTGGCAGCTTCCAGAGCGGCTCGCCGTACAAGTGCGCGAACGCTACGCCGTCGATGGTATTTGGCGTGGAATCGGTCGCGGGCGCGGCGAGCGCGGCGGCGCGGTCGTCCTTGGCCGTTCCCGAATGATCCGCAGCGTGCTGCGCGTCGCGCGCGGAACTCACGTTCAGAAGTTCTGGTAATAGACGTAGGACGTTTGCTCGACGCGCGATGTCTTGAGCTTCGCGCGTTCGTCGAGGTCGACCGGCTGCTTGTCCCACAGGAGCGCGCGGCCCTTGCGCTGTTCGTCTTCCAGCGACGGCTTTTGCTCTTTCAGCTTGTTGATGAATTGGGTGATGTCCGACTGGTACATGATTCGACTTCCGTTGGATCAGAGCGATTCAGAAACGGGCGCGGCGCTGCGAAAAGCGAAAAATTTGAAACGCCGCCGGGAACAAGCGCAATTTTACCGCAAGCGTCAGGGCACGGCGCGGAAACCGGGGGAAACAGCGTGCGTTGGTCATTCGGTCTATAGAAATGGCCGGGATCATGAGCTTGCGAGGGTTTATTGGAAACGCTGTCATTAATTGCAAAACTGCGGAACAAGCACGCTCACGCGCCGTCCAAGCCGCACTTTCTGTATTTTCAGGCTGCGCCAGACGCTTGTTCTGCGCGCCTGAGCGGCGGGTGGCGCCAAGAAATTCGAACCCGCCCGAACGGCCGTTTTTGGGACAGCCGGCGCTGCCGATGTGGTGAAATAGCGCCTGCCGGATCGACCTCTCGTCCGGCCCGAGCTTGTTCATTGTCTTTATTCAACCTGGAGGTCACGTTTGGCGGGGCGCCTGTTTGATCCGCTGCGCTTCAAGCGCGGGCAAGCCGAGCATCGGCGGCTGGAAACGCCGCTGGTTGCATCGTCGAAAGCGCCTTTTCGTGCGTCCTCAATCGTGCGGCGCGCCGTCTGGTCGCTCCACGCGCTGGCGCTTTGCGCCTTCGCCGTGCCCGCGCACGCCAAATATGACGTGGATATCGATGCGCCACGCAGCATCCGGTCGCTCCTGAAAGACCATCTGGATCTGTCGCGATTCAAGAAGCGCGACGACATCAGCGACGAACAATTCGACTTCCTGGTCACGGCTACGCCGCAGGAAGTGCGCGATCTCGTCGCCACCGACGGCTATTTCACGCCCGTCGTGCGCACCGACGTCAAACATGAAGGCGACAAACGCTCGGTGACCATTTCGGTCGATCCCGGTCCGCAAACCAAGGTCGCGTCCGTTTCGCTCACCTTCAAGGGCGCGATCACGGAAGAGGATCGCGCGCAGGAAAACACCGCGCGTTTCGCCTTTTCAGTCCATGAGGGCGATCCGTTCTCGCAAGGCGCGTGGGACGACGCAAAGAACGCGTCGCTGAAAGCGCTCCAGTCGCGGCGTTATCTGGGCGCGAAAATTTCGCAATCGAAGGCGAGGGTGAATCCGCGCACGCATATCGTGGATTTGTCCGTCACGTTCGATAGCGGCCCGACCTTCACCTTCGGCAAGCTCGACGTTTCAGGCGTGCGGCGTTATCCCGAGCAGATCATCCACAACGTCAACCCGATCCACGAAGGCGATATCTACGACGTCGCCCGCGTGAACGAATTGCAGCGCCAGTTGCAGAACACGCCGTATTACGCCTCGGTTGCCGTCGACGCCGATAACGACGTGACCAAGCCCGTCGAAACGCCGATGCACCTGAAGGTCAGCGAGTACCCGTACAACAGCGTGCGCTACGGCGTGGGTTACGCGACCGATACCGGGCCGCACATCCAGGGCGCCTACAGCTATCTGGATACCTTTGGAAAGGCTTATCCGTTCACGGTGTCGGGTCGTATCGACCAGACGCAGCAATACGGACAGGTCCAGCTCGCCATGCCGCCGGGCAGCCGGGCGTGGGTCAATAGCGTGCTGGCGTCGTACACGAACACCAATGTGTCCGATACGCGCATCTACAGCGCGCGTGCCGGCGTGCAGCGCTCGCGCTCGCTGCAGAACATCGACACCACCTATTCGCTGCTTTTCTATGCCGATCGGCTGACGCAGAACGTCGGACCGCCTACAACAAGTCGCGCGCTGGTACCTTCGTGGCAATGGGTGCGCCGTAACGTGGACGATCCGCTGTTTCCCCGCTCGGGCAACCTGATTCGTGCCGAGGCCGACTTTGCTGTCAAAGGCCTTCTCACCGACCAGACTTTCGGCCGCGTGTACACGAACCTGCTGCAGTACCTGCCGCTCGGCAAGAACGACTTGTTCGTATTCCGCGCTGAATTCGGCGGGGTGTTCACCGCGGGCGGCTCGAGCGGAGTTCCGGCGTCGCTGCTGTTTCGTGCGGGTGGTGCGAATTCGGTACGAGGTTATGGCTATCAAAGCATTGGTCATGACGTCGACGGCTCGGTGCTCCCGGTCAAGTACCTGATGACGGGAAGCGCGGAGTATCAGCACTGGTTTTCACATGACTGGGGCGGCGCGACGTTTTTCGATATAGGCGCGGCCGCCGACACCTGGAGCGAGCGCGTGTTCGAACCGGGCGCGGGCGTGGGCGTGCGCTGGCGCAGCCCGGTCGGCCCCGTGAACGTGGACATTGCGTATGGTTTCAAGAACCGGGATATCCGTCCGTACCTGACGCTCGGGATCGCCTTTTGATGAGTTTGCATAACGTGTTTTTTCGCGCATGACGGAACAGAACGGCCGGTCGCCCGCAGAACAACCGGATCCCTCGGAGGGCCGGGGGGAGGGCGCGCCGGTCCCGGGCAAGCGCGGCGGCGGGCGGCGTTTCGCCAAATGGCTGGGCGGCATCGTTCTCGTGCTGGTGCTGTGCATGGCGCTTGGTGTCGCGACGATCCTGTATGCCCTGAACAGCGAGCGCGGGACGCGTTATGTCTGGCAGGCGGCGACGTCGCTGCTGGGCGGGCGTTTGAGCGGCACGCTCGACGGCGGCGCGATCTCGACCGGCTTGCGGCTTCGCAACGTTCGCTGGAAAGGCACCGACGGTACGGATGTCGCCGTGGACAGCGTCTCCGGCCAATGGGCGCTGACGCGCGCGCCGTTGCGTTTCACCATCGATTATTTGCATGTGGGAACGGTCGACGCCCGGATCGCGCCATCGCCGAAAAGCAGTGGCCCGATCGAGTTGCCGAGGGATCTTCGCCTGCCGATCCAGCTCGTGATCAGCGACGTCACGCTCGACAAACTGCGTCTGCATGACGGCGCCACGACGACAGAGTTTTCGCGCCTCGCGTTGTCGGGTCACAGCGATGGCCGCCATCACGCGGCCACCGTCCAGCGTCTCGATACCCCCTTTGGCGCCGTCACTGCGGCGTTGAAACTCGATGGCGGCGCGCGTCCGTTTCCATTGACGGGAGACGTCGGATATTCGGGCAAGGTGAGCGACGAAACCGTGCAGGTCGCCGCGCGCCTGACGGGATCGCTTGAGAACCTGACGGCGGATATCGATGCAAGCGGCATGAAGCTGAAGGGCAATGCGCATGTGGAGGCCGAGCCGTTTGGCGTGGTGCCGCTCAAGCGTGCGCTCGTCACGGTGGATCATGTGAATCCGCAGGCGTTCAGCGCGAGCGCGCCGTTTGCGGATCTGGCGTTGCGCGCTGAAGTGAAGCCCGATCCGGCTGCGCCCGACGCGCTGGTGGTGACGGGGCCGGTTTCCATTGTGAACGCGAAGCCGGGTTCGGTGGACAAGAAACTGATCCCCTTGATCGACGCCCATGCGAATGTGAAGCTCGACGCTTCCGAGCAAACCATTTCGGGCTTGAACGTGCGGCTCTTGAAGGAAGCAACGCTCACGGGTAGCGGAGCCCTCAAAGACGGCAAGGGCGAGTTCGACCTGAAAGTGGCGAAGCTCGACCTGAGTCAGATCGAATCGACCATCCGGCCGACGCAATTTGGCGGACCCATTGGCATCAAGCTTGCCGGCGATACGCAGATCATCACGCTCGATCTGAGCGACACCAAGGCGGCTTTGCGTGCACAAGGCAAGATCACGCTCGATGCCAAGCAGACCGCCTTCGATGCCGTGAAGGTAAGCGTGGGGAAGGGGCACATCGAGCTGAGCGGCGCGCTCAAGAAAGACGTGCATTCGAGCTACGACGTGAAGGCAAAGATTGTCGATTTCAATCCGTTGTTGCTGTCCGACCAGTTGCTTGCAACGCCGCCGCCAGCGAAGGGCGCCAAAAAGCCTGCCGTCAAGCCACGAACCATTGAAGCGCGTGTCAACGGCACGCTTTCCGCAACCGGCGTGCTCGCGCCGACGCTCACCACCAAAGCGCAATTCAAGCTCGGCGAAAGCGTCTACGACAACCTGCCGCTCACCGGCGCGGGCACGATTCAGGTTGTGGGAACGCGCATCTTGCCGAGCAACGCGACGCTTTCCATCGCGGGAAACAACGTCGATCTGAACGGCAGTTTCGGCGCGCCGAGTGACCGCTTGCGGTTTCGTATCGATGCCCCGCAACTCGAGCGGCTGGGCTTCGGTTTGGCGGGTCTCGTGAAGGCGGACGGCGATCTCACCGGTTCCTTCGCGCATCCGAACGTGGCCGCGAATTATCAGGCCGACAGCGTGGTGTTCGGCGCGAACCGCGTGGGTCACGCAGAAGGACGGGCCGAAGCGCGCGACGGCGCGAACGGCGCGCTGGTCTTTACGTTGAAGGCACGCGATGTCAGCACTGACGGCGTCGATCTTTCCAGCCTCGATGCCGACCTGAACGGCACGCGCGCCAATCACACGCTCAGCGCAACCGCCGTCGGCAAGTTGCACGGCAACGCGGTCAACCTGACGCTTGCTGCCAACGGCCGCCTGACCGACGCTCGCGACGGCGCGCATTGGGACGGCACGGTCACGCGTTTATCGAACAAAGGCACGCCGAACCTGAATCTCGACGCACCGCTGACCGTGAGCTACGCCCCGAATCATGTTGTGCTCGGCGCGACGCGGTTGTCGGCGGAAGGCGCCGTGCTCGACCTGAAGTCTTTCGCGTTCGACAGCGGGCGCATCAGTTCCGTTGGGTCGCTCACCAACCTGTCCGTTCTGCGAATGCTGGAGATACGCCAGGAGTTGATGGGCGGTCCGCCGCCCATCAAGACCGATCTCGTCTTCGACGGCGACTGGAACTTCGCGCTCGGCGCCACCGCGACAGGCTACGTGCAAGTGAAGCGGCGCGGCGGGGATGTGTCTATCGATGCCGCCCGTGGCGTCGCCGCGCTCGGCATTACGGACATCGCCGCGCGAGCCGATTTCACCGGCGGCAACCGGCTCAACGCGACGTTGCATGCGCAGGCGTCGCGGATCGGCGTGATCGATGCCAACGTCCACACAACGCTGGTTTCACGCGACGGCACGTTGACCGTGGCCGACGAAGCGCCGGTGAGCGGCGGCATTGAAGCCAACGTGCCTACGCTGCGGACAACGGGCGGATTGATCGGCCCGGCGTATCTGCTCGATGGGCGCCTCGGGCTCAAGCTGACTATCGCGGGGATCGTCGCCAAGCCGACGGTGTCGGGCATGCTGACGGGCGATGGCTTGTCGGTGACGGTCATCGACCAGGGCGTGCAGTTGAAGGACGGCGTGATCCGGATCGCGCTTTCCGAGAACCTCGTCGATCTGCAGCAGGTCGAGTTCCACGGGTCCAGCGGCACGTTGCGCGCGACCGGCAAGGTGCGGCTCGATCAGGATCAGCCGGACCTGACGGCAAGCATCATTGCGGACAAGCTTGAGCTGTTTGCGTCGCCGGACCGGCAGCTGCAATTGTCGGGCAGCGCGTCGGTAGCGAATGCGGGGTTGAAGGGTGGCATGAATATCGATGGCAAGTTCACCGTCGATCACGCGCTCTTCGATCTGCCCGAGCAATCGGCGCCATCGCTTGGCGACGATGTCGTGATCGTGCGTCCGGACGGCACGGTGAAAGGCGAAGACCAAGCCGTGGTTGCGACCGGCGACAAACCGGTGGGCCCGTTTGCGCCGCGTGCGAATATCGATATCAACCTTGGCCAGAAATTCCGGTTCCGCGGCGCGGGCGCCGACCTGGGTCTTGCCGGAACCATTACCGCGATGAGCGCCCCGAACATGCCGTTGCGTGCGGTCGGCAACGTCCGGGTGACGCCGGGTTCCACATACACTGCGTTCGGCCGGAAACTCGGCATCGAGAACGGATTCTTCACCTTCAATGGCCCGGTCGCGAATCCCGGCATCAACATTCTCGCGATGCGCCGCAATCAGGAAATCGAAGCGGGCGTGCAGGTGACGGGCACGGTCCAGGCGCCCAACGCCAAGCTGATCTCCGAGCCGAACGTGCCGGACAACGAAAAGTTGTCGTGGCTGCTGTTCGGGCATGGCACGGATCAGGGCAACAACGTGGGTCAGCAAAGTGCAATGACGAACGCGCTGGCATTGCTTGGAAGCGCAAGCGGCAAGCGGATCGCGCAGACCTTCGGGCTTGATGAATTTTCCATCGGTACGAGCGAGGTCGGGTTGACCGATCCGCAAGTCGTGATGTTGTCGAAGGCGATCAACGAACGGCTCGTGCTGGGTTACGAGCAGGGCCTGCAGTCGGCAAGCAACGCCATCAAGATGACGCTGAACCTGTCGCGTTTCTGGTCCGTTTCCGCTTACGGCGGCACGTTCCAGGGTCTCGATCTGCTCTATACGCGACGCTTTGATTCGTGGGCGCGCAGGAACGGGCCGTCGGAAAAATGAAGATGAAAAAAGAGCCGTTCAACTTGCGTTGGAACGGCTCGTGTCTTTGCGCTTATCCCGGCGTTTGACTCAGCTTTACTTCACGCGCATTCCCGGCTTCGCGCCGCTATGCGGTTCGAGGATATACAAGCCCGGTTCAGCCTTTTCGTCGTCGGACGATGCCGCCAGAACCATGCCTTCCGACAAGCCGAACTTCATCTTGCGCGGCGCGAGATTCGCGACCATCACCGTGAACTTGCCGATCAAATCCTGCGGCTGATACGCCGACTTGATGCCTGAAAACACATTGCGCGTTTTCTCTTCGCCCACGTCCAGCGTCAGTTGCAACAGCTTGTCCGAACCTTCCACCGCCGTGCAATCCACGATCTTCGCAATACGCAGGTCGATTTTCGCGAAGTCATCGATGGAAATCGTGCCTTCTGCTTCCGGCGCTTTTTCCTTTGCGGCTTTCTTCGAAGCCGAGTTCGATGCTGCAGCCGGCGCAGCGACCACCGCAGCTTGCCCCGGCGCAATGGACTCGCGGTTCGCTGCAATCAACGCCTCGATCTGCTTCGGATCGACGCGCGTCATCAGGTGCTTGTACGTGTTGATCGGCTGCGCCGAGCTGAGCGGCGCCGAGACATCCGCCCAAACCAGCGGCTTGATGCCGAGGAACGCTTCCACTGATTCCGCCAGCAACGGCAACACGGGCTTCAACGCCAGCGACAACAGCCTGAACGCTTCCAGGCTCACGCTGCAGGTTTCGTGCAACGCGGCTGCATTCGCCGGGTCCTTCGCCAGATCCCAGGGCTTGGAGGTATCGACGTAAGCGTTGACTGTATCGGCGAGATCCATGGTCGTGCGCAGCGCGCGGCCATATTCGCGCGCCTCGTACAGCGCCGCGATTTGCGGAACCGCCGCCCGCAATTGCAGCAGCAACGAGTGGTTCATTGCACTGTCCTGCACACGGCCTTCGAAACGCTTGATCAGGAACCCCGCCGCGCGGCTTGCAATGTTCACGTACTTGCCGACCAGATCGCTGTTCACACGCGCCTGGAAATCATCGAGGTTCAAGTCGATGTCTTCCATTGTGTGGTTCAGCTTCGCGGCGAAGTAATAGCGCAGCCATTCCGGATTGATGCCGGTATCGATCACGCTTTTTGCCGTGATGAACGTGCCGCGCGACTTCGACATCTTCGCGCCATCGACGGTGAGAAAGCCGTGGGCGAACACGTTCGTCGGCGTGCGGTGGCCGGAAAACTGCAGCATGGCCGGCCAGAACAGCGTATGAAAATACAGGATGTCCTTGCCGATAAAGTGATACTGCTCCGTCTTCGATCCCGGCCGGATCCATTCTTCGAAATCGAGTCCGCGAGCGTCCGCCAGATTCTTGAAGCTCGCGTAATAGCCGACGGGCGCGTCTACCCACACATAGAAATATTTGCCCGGCGCGCCCGGAATCTCAAAGCCGAAATACGGTGAATCGCGCGAGATGTCCCAGTCCGCGAGCTTGGCTTCGCCTTTCTCGCCGAGCCATTCGCGCATCTTGTTCGTGGCTTCGGGTTGCGCGAGACCGCTGACCCAGCCGCGCAGAAAGTCTTCGCAACGCGGGTCGGACAGGCGGAAAAAGTAGTGCGTCGAGGTCTTGCGCACCGGCGTCGCGCCCGACACGACCGAATACGGGTTGATCAGGTCGAGCGGCTGGTACGTCGAGCCGCAGACTTCGCAGTTATCGCCGTATTGGTCCTTCGCACCGCACTTCGGGCATTCACCCTTGATGAAGCGGTCCGGCAGGAACATTTCCTTGACCGGATCGTAGGCTTGCTCGATATCCCGTGCATCGATCAAACCGGCTTCCTGCAGCGACTTGTAGATGGATTCGCACAGGACGCGGTTTTCCTCGGCGTCGGTGGAGTAGTAGTTGTCGAAGGAAATGCCGAAGCTGTCGAAATCGCGCTTGTGTTCCTTGCCGACGCGCTCGATCAGTTGTTTCGGCGTGATGCCTTCCTGCTCGGCGCGCAGCATGATGGGCGTGCCGTGGGTATCGTCGGCGCCAACGTAGTAGACCTCGTGACCGTGCATTCGCAGCGTCCGGACCCAGATGTCCGTCTGGATATATTCAACCATGTGGCCGATGTGAATCTGGCCGTTCGCGTACGGGAGCGCGGACGTGACGAGAACCCGGCGGTTGGCGGACGCGGAAACCGGTGCTGACGATGACGGTGCTGACGATGACATAAGGCGCTTGCCTGCAGTTGAAAATTCGGTGAATGCGTGAAAAAGCGAACCACGATTCTAGCAGGAGGCAGATAGGGCGCTTGCGACGGGGGAAAGTGGAGGACATGGGGCTCGAAGTCCCCGCCGCCTGCAAATTCCAGGCGAAAAAAAACCGGGGCAAATAGAGCGGCCCCGGAGCAACAACGACAAGAGGAGAATGGCATGTGGCGGCACAACACGGCGCCAGCCACCTACCATTAATACAGACACGCGGTGTGCGGCCAAAGTTTCAACTATTTTTCGATTCCCTCGATATTTTCCAGGAACCGATTAAACCTTGGCCGTACATCAAAACGGTCAATTCCCCTTGTAAATCAATCCGCTTACTGAACCTGTCCCGGCTGAGCCGTGGCGCGCAGATAAATTTCAACGCGACGATTCTGTGCACGGCCGGCTTCGGTGGCGTTGTCAGCGATAGGCTGGGTCTGACCCATGCCTGAAGCTGCCAGACGCTGGGCCGCCACGCCATGACCCGCGAGATACGACGTCACGCTTTGTGCGCGATTTTGCGACAAGGTCTGGTTGTAAGCCGGCTGACCGGTGCTATCCGTGTGGCCAACCACTTGCGCGATCAGTTCCGGGTGTTGCACCAGCGTCTGCGTGACCTGGTCGAGCACCGGCGCGAACGTCGGCTTGATGGCGTAGCTGTTGGTATCGAAGGAAATGGCGTTCGGAATGTTCACTTTCAGCGAGCCGTCCTGCTGCTCGGTCACTTGCGTGCCCGTGCCCTTCGTTGCGCCCGTCAGCTTGCCCTTGATGGCCTGCCAGTTGTAACCGGTGATCCCGCCAGCCGCCGCACCAACGCCCGCGCCGATGGCCGCGCCCTTGCCGCCACCGAAGATTGCGCCAATACCCGCGCCGGTCGCGGCGCCAATGCCGGTGCCGACGGCGGCGTTATTGCCCTGCTGCGAGGCGCAACCGGCGACGAGCGCCCCGGCTATTGCGATTACGGACAGGCGGGTCATCATTTTCGTGTTCATTGTCATTTCTCCAGGATTCAATCAAGGCAATCGCCTCGGCGAACGGAAGAGCACCCCGTGGGGTCTTCCGGCGAGCCGTTGCGCCTGCCACTACAATACGGCCAAGGATTCAACCGCTTAAAACGATGCGTCCCCGGACCATGGCAGCGTGGGATAGTGCAGTGCACGCCTCCGTCACGCAATGTCGTGCAACAATTCCTTTCAAATTTCATACCACGTGCGCGAAAGTGTTCGATCCCTATTCGCAACAAGCGTTCCCACGGAGTCTCGATGAGTCTTGATCGCGCCCGGATCGACGCCGCCCTCGGCGGCCTGATCGATCCCAATACCAGCCGCTCTTTTGCAGACGCGAAAAGCATACGCAATGTGACCATAGATGGCGCCGATGTCAGCGTCAACGTCGTGCTGGGATATCCGGCGAAAAGCCAGTTCAGTGCAATCCGGTCGCTCGTCTCCGAAGCTGTTGCCAGGGTTCCGGGCGTAAATGGCGTGAAAGTGGACGTTTCGTCGCAGGTCTTGGCGCACGCCGTCCAGCGCGGCGTGAAGCTGCTGCCGAACGTCAAGAACATCATCGCCGTGGCGTCGGGCAAGGGCGGGGTCGGCAAAAGCACGACCGCCGTCAACCTTGCGCTGGCGCTGGCTTCGGAAGGCGCGTCGGTGGGCATGCTGGACGCCGATATCTACGGCCCGTCGCTGCCCATGATGCTCGGCATCAGCGGCCGCCCCGAATCGCCCGACAACCAGTCGATGAACCCGCTCATCGGCCATGGGATCCAGGCGAATTCCATCGGCTTTCTGATCGAGCAGGACAACCCGATGGTCTGGCGCGGCCCGATGGTCACCTCCGCGCTCGAACAACTGCTGCGCCAGACCAACTGGAAGGATCTTGATTACCTGGTGGTCGATATGCCGCCGGGCACGGGCGACATCCAGTTGACGCTGTCGCAGAAAGTGCCGGTGACCGGCGCTGTGATCGTGACCACGCCGCAGGACATTGCGCTGCTCGACGCCAAGAAGGGCCTCAAGATGTTCGAGAAGGTCGGCATTCCGATCCTCGGGATCGTCGAGAACATGAGCACGCATATCTGCTCGAATTGCGGCCATGAAGAACACATTTTCGGCGCGGGCGGCGGTGAACGGATGTCGAAGGAATATGGTGTGCCGGTGCTCGGCAGCCTGCCGCTGGATATTGCCATCCGCGAGAAAACCGATGCCGGACAGCCGACCGTGGTGTCGCAACCTGACAGCAAGATCGCCGATGCGTACCGGTCGATCGCGCGCAAGGTCGCGATTTCGATTGCGGAGCGCCAGCGCGACATGACGTCGATGTTCCCGAGCATCGTGGTGCAGAACACCTGAGGACCTGAATCGCTTGCCGGCATGGACTCTGGGCGCCGGGCGTGTCGCGGTATCATGTGGCCTTCGACGGGCGTGATCCAGTGAGCACACGGGGTGGTCGCGGGTCGCCATGAGGATTGCATGAAACGAAGATTCGACGGGCCTGGATCGGTTAGCCGTGTTGCCACGACAAACCCGGCCTTGAGCCTGATTGCACGTTGGAGCACGAGCGCAGCCACAGGGCTGGCGCTCACCGCCGGCACATTGCTGCTCAGCGGCTGCGGCATCTTGTTCCAGAACCATGAGAAACGCGCCGACGCCATGTTGCAGCCCACGGCGGGCAGCAGCGCGAGCGGGTCGCTCACGTTCATTGAACGGGCGGATGGGGTGCAGGTTTCCTACAACCTGTCAGGCATGGCGCCCAACAGCGAGCACGCGCTGCAGATTCATGAGCGCGGCGACTGCATCGTGTCGAACTCATCCGATGGCGGCCCGGTCTTCTCTCCCGCAGCCGAACGCAGCCACTCATCGAAACCCGAGGGCGACCTGGCGACCATCCGCGCCGACGCAAATGGTTCGGCGACCGGATTCATCGTGGCGCCCGATGTTTCCCTCGACGGCGTGCGCTCCGTCCTGTCGCGCGCGGTCCTGCTGCATCGCGATACATCCGACTCGTATTCGCTCAGCCCGCACGGCGCCGGTCCGGCGCTCGCATGCGGCGTGATTCGTCAATGAAATCAGGCTCCTGAAACGTCAGACCCGGCTTCTTGGCCAGGTCGCGTCGCATGAGCCATCACATCAAGTAAAATACGCGCTTCCCGGCGGGTCCCACTGAGTACCGCATGCATCTGCATGCAATCCAGTCTTCCGGCCACGCCCCGTTTCAGGCACGGCGGCTTTTCTCGAGCCGCTTCTTTCGTTGGGTACGTTCCCTATGAGCATCAAGTCCGACAAGTGGATCCGGCGCATGTCCGAAGAGCACAAGATGATCGAGCCGTTTGTGCGCGATCAGGTGCGTGTGTCCGAAGACGGCCGAAAAATCGTGAGTTACGGCACGTCGAGCTACGGCTACGACATTCGCGTGGCCGACGAATTCAAGATCTTCACGAATATCAATTCCACGATTGTCGATCCGAAGAATTTCGATGAGAAATCGTTCGTCGACTTCAAGGGCGACGTCTGCATCATTCCGCCGAACTCGTTCGCGCTTGCGCGTACCATCGAATATTTTCGCATTCCGCGTTCTTGCCTGACCGTGTGCCTGGGCAAGTCCACCTACGCACGCTGCGGGATCATTGTGAACGTGACGCCGTTCGAACCCGAATGGGAAGGCTACGTGACGCTCGAATTCTCGAATACGACACCTTTGCCTGCCAAAATCTACGCGAACGAAGGCGTGGCGCAAGTCCTGTTCTTTGAAAGCGACGAAATCTGCGAGACTTCCTACGCTGACCGTGGTGGCAAGTATCAAGGGCAAAGCGGCGTGACGCTGCCGAAAACCTGACGTTTCTGTCACAGGTTTTGCTGTTTAGAAACGTCATTGCAACGCTTTTTGAAAGACCGCTGGACTCGAGCATGCACAACTCGGTCAGCGGTCGTTCCATTTGGAGATTCGCCTCATGAAGTTTCGTTTTCCCGTCGTCATCATCGACGAAGATTTTCGTTCCGAGAACATTTCGGGTTCCGGTATTCGTGCGCTCGCCGAGGCGATCGAGCGCGAAGGCGTCGAGGTGCTCGGGCTGACGAGTTACGGCGATCTGACGTCGTTCGCGCAGCAGTCGAGCCGCGCGTCGTGTTTCATCTTGTCGATCGATGACGACGAGTTGCTGCCGTATGCGGACAGCAACGTGGTGCTGGCCGAGGGCGATGCGCCGGAACTGGCCTCCGCGATCGTCGCGTTGCGCGCCTTTGTGCAGGCCGTGCGCCGGCGCAATGCGGACATCCCGATTTTCCTGTACGGCGAAACGCGCACTTCACGGCATCTGCCTAACGATATCCTGCGTGAACTGCATGGCTTCATTCACATGTTCGAGGACACGCCGGAGTTCGTTGCGCGCCACATCATCCGCGAGGCGAAGGTTTATCTCGATGCGCTCGCACCGCCGTTCTTCAAGGAACTCGTGCAATACGCCGAAGAGGGTTCGTACTCGTGGCACTGCCCGGGACACTCGGGCGGCGTGGCGTTCCTGAAGAATCCGCTTGGCCAGATGTTCCACCAGTTCTTCGGCGAGAACATGTTGCGGGCGGACGTCTGCAATGCCGTCGACGAACTCGGTCAACTGCTTGATCACACGGGACCGATTGCGGCATCGGAACGAAACGCGGCGCGCATTTTCAGCGCGGATCATCTGTTCTTCGTGACGAACGGCACGTCGACATCGAACAAGATTGTCTGGCACGCGACGGTTGCGCCCGGCGACATCGTGCTGGTCGACCGTAATTGCCACAAGTCGATCCTGCACGCCATCACCATGACCGGCGCGATTCCTGTCTTCCTGACGCCCACGCGCAATCACTTCGGCCTGATCGGGCCGATTCCGCGCGACGAGTTCAAGCCGGAAAACATCCGCAAGAAGATCGAAGCGAATCCGTTCGCGCGCGAGGCGCTTGCAAAGAACCCGAAGGTGAAGCCGCGTATCCTGACGATCACGCAAAGCACGTACGACGGCATTGTCTATAACGTCGAGATGATCAAGGATCTGCTCGGCGACATGCTCGACACGCTTCACTTCGACGAAGCGTGGCTACCGCACGCCGAGTTCCACGAGTTCTATCAGGACATGCATGCCATTGGCGCCGGCCGTCCGCGTACGGGCGCGCTCGTGTTCGCCACGCACTCCACGCACAAGCTTCTGGCGGGGATCTCGCAGGCATCGCAGATCGTGGTGCAGGATTCCGAAAACAGCACATTCGACAAACACCGCTTCAACGAAGCATATTTGATGCACACGTCGACCAGCCCGCAGTACGCGATCATCGCATCGTGCGACGTGGCTGCGGCCATGATGGAACCGCCGGGCGGCACGGCGCTGGTGGAAGAATCGATTGCTGAAGCGCTCGATTTCCGCCGCGCAATGCGCAAGGTCGACGACGAATACGGCGACGAGTGGTTCTTCAAGGTGTGGGGGCCGGAAGCGCTCGCCGAAGAGGGTATCGGCAGCCGTGAAGAATGGGTATTGAAGCCGAACGATCACTGGCACGGTTTCGGCGCGCTTGCCGAAGGCTTCAACATGCTCGATCCGATCAAGGCGACCATCATCACGCCGGGACTCGATGTGGACGGCGAGTTCGGCGAGTCGGGCATTCCGGCTGCGATTGTGACGAAGTATCTGGCGGAGCACGGGATCATCGTGGAGAAGACCGGGTTGTATTCGTTCTTCATCATGTTCACGATCGGCATTACGAAGGGCCGCTGGAATTCGATGGTCACCGAACTGCAACAGTTCAAGGACGACTACGATAACAACCAGCCGCTGTGGCGCGTGCTGCCGGACTTTATCGCGCAGCATCCTTCGTATGAGCGCATGGGTTTGCGGGATCTTTGCGAGCAGATCCACAGTGTTTATCGTGCGAACGATATCGCGCGGCTGACCACCGAGATGTATCTGTCGAGCATGGAACCGGCCATGAAGCCGTCCGAAGCGTATGCGAAGCTGGTGCACCGGGAGATCGACCGGGTGCCTATCGATGAACTCGAAGGGCGCGTGACGACCATCCTGTTGACGCCGTATCCACCGGGCATTCCGTTGCTGATTCCGGGCGAGCGCTTCAACAAGACGATCGTGGATTACCTGCGCTTTGCGCGCGAGTTCAACGAGCGTTTCCCGGGCTTCCATACGGATATCCACGGGTTGGTCGGTGAGATGATCAACGGGCGGATCGAGTATTTCGTCGATTGCGTCGCGCTCGAGCGCTAAGTCGAAGATGTAGCTTGCAATGAAGAAGGCCCGCATGAGTGATGCGGGCCTTCTTCCATTTACGTCACGATAAACCTGCGCTCCGTCACGCCCGGCTCCGGCAAGCCTTTCGGTGGCCGCTTGAAGTCGGGATCGGCGGTCATGTCATGGAGCATGGTTTCGAGCGCATCGCAGAGCGCGCTCAGCGCAAGATCGTTTTCCTCCAGGCCAAACGGGTCTTCGATCTGCGCCGCAATCGCCTCCAGCGACATGAACGCATACGCCACCAGCAGCGCGAACAGAGGCGTCAACACGCCCGCGCCATCGACCAGGCCGAACGGCAGCAGCACACAAAAAATATAGACGGTCCGATGGATCATCACCGAATACGAGAAGGGCAAAGGTGTGGATGCAAGCCGCTCGCAGCCGCCGATCACGCCCGACAACTCGTTGAGGTTCTGTTCGAACGCGAGGGTGCCGTAGCCATCGAGCGCGCCTTCGTGTGAGCGTGCAGCGGACCATTCGCCGAGCCAGCGCAGGATCAATGTCGATCGATTCTGCGCTTTGACGGTGCGCTGATATAGCGCAGGCGTCAGGCGCGTGGCGAGATCCGGAAGCGGATCGGTGCGGCGCATTTCATGTCGCAACGCGTGACCGAGCGCCCCGATTGCCGCGATGAACTCATGCCTGTCTGTGGGCTCGACGCCGCGCGGCAAGGTCAGCGACTGACGCGCGAGGGATCGGCCGTGAATGGACAATGCTCCCCAGAGTTTGCGGCCTTCCCACCAGCGCTCATAACTCGCGCTATTGCGAAAGCCGAGGAATACCGCGAGCGCAATGCCCACCAGCGCGAACGGCGGCGTGCCGAGCCCGACCGGGTAGGTGCGCATATGGTCGTGCATCACGATCGCCGCGACGGACAGCACGAAGATCAGCGCAAGCCGCGGCAGGAGTTGCGGCAGCACGGACCCACGCCAGACGAACAACATGCGGAACCAGTTGAGTTTGGGGCGGATGATCATGGGCGGGTCGGACGCAAAGTGTGGAGAGCCTGCTTGCTACGTTCAGCGTCGACGACTATTTCACCCCAACGCCACCCGAGCCGCCTTCGCCGCAGCCCGAACCTGTTCCGGCGCCGTCCCGCCGGCGTGATTGCGACTCGCCACCGATCCTTCCAGCGTCAGATATTCGAACACATCTTCACCGATCAAATGCGCGACGTTCGGCAACTCCGAGCGCATTTCATCGAGCGTGAGGTCCGCCAGATCGCAGCCGCGATCCACGCAGATGCGCACGGCGAGCGCCACGGCTTCGTGTGCATCGCGAAAGGGCAGACCGCGCTTCACCAGGTAGTCCGCCAGATCCGTCGCCGTCGAAAATCCTTGCAGCGCCGCGGCGCGCATCGCGTCCGGCTTGACCGTGATACCCGAGGCCATCTCAGCGAAGATGCGCAGGGTGTCCGAAACGGTATCGACGGTATCGAACAGCGGTTCCTTGTCTTCCTGATTGTCCTTGTTGTAGGCGAGCGGCTGGCCCTTCATCAGCGTCAGCAACGACACCAGATTGCCGTTCACGCGTCCCGTCTTGCCGCGCGCCAGTTCGGGTACGTCGGGGTTTTTCTTCTGCGGCATGATCGACGAACCGGTGCAGAAGCGATCCGCCAGATCGATGAACCCGACCCGTGGGCTCATCCACAGCACGAGTTCTTCGGAGAAGCGCGACACGTGCGTCATGATCAGCGCAGCAGCCGCCGTGAATTCGATGGCGAAATCGCGATCGGAAACGGCATCGAGCGAATTGGCGCAGATGCCTTCGAAGCCGAGGGTCTTCGCAACGGCGTTGCGATCGATCGGATAGCTCGTTCCTGCCAGCGCCGCAGCGCCGAGCGGCAAGCGGTTCACGCGCTTGCGGCAATCGATCATGCGTTCGCTGTCACGCGTGAACATCTCCACATAGGCGAGCAAGTGATGCCCGAACGTCACCGGCTGCGCGACCTGCAAATGCGTGAAGCCCGGCATGATGGTTTCGGCGTTTTGCTCGGCGATATCGATCAGCGCCCGGCGCAGCTCGATCAGCAACGCGCCGATCCGGTCGATCTCGCCACGCAGCCAGAGACGGATATCGGTGGCGACCTGGTCGTTGCGCGAACGGCCAGTGTGCAGGCGTTTGCCGGCATCGCCGATAAGCGCCGTCAAGCGCGCCTCGATATTCAGATGCACGTCTTCAAGGTCGAGTTTCCACTCGAATTCGCCGCGCTCGATCTCATCCTGGATCTGCGTCATGCCTTTCTGGATGGCCTGGAAATCCGCATCGCCGATGATCTTCTGCGCGGCCAGCATGGCGGCGTGCGCAAGCGAGCCCTGGATATCGACGAGTGCGAGACGCTTGTCGAAGAACACCGATGACGTATAGCGCTTCACCAGATCGGACATTGGTTCGTTGAAGCGAGCCGACCAGGCTTCGCCTTTCTTGTGCAGTTGGGACGTCATAGTGATGTTCTTAAGAGGACAAAAACGCGGAATTGCCGATTTTACAGGCAATGACAAACCTGCAGCCATTTGCAAAGCCGTGAAAAGAAAAAGGGACGCCTTTCGACGCCCCTTTTGGATCAACTCATGGAAACTGCTTCAACCCTGTCAGGCTGCCGGAATGACCTTACCCGTATAAACCACCGGCCCGGTCGGACCATTCGGATTCGGCGATCCGCCAACCGGTTCGACGGAAACCGCCAGCACCGGATACGCGCTCACAGAAGCGGCCTTGAACTTTGCGGTTCCGCCGACCGGCAGCACGCCGAGCGATACCGGATGTCCTGCCTTCGGCAAACCCCAGAGCTGCATGGATTTATCGGAGGGATCGGACGATCCGCTCAGGCGCCGCACCGTCACTTCCGACGTCCGGTCATCCCACGTCACGAGCATGCGGGCGTTGGACTTTTCGTCGGCGAGTGTCGCCACATAGCCGATGCGCGGTTCCTGCGCCACTTGCGGAGCAGGCACAGGCGCGGGCACCGGAGCAACGGTTGACAGCTCGCGGATCGACACGACCAGCGCGATCGCGGCAATTGCCGTCGCTGCGATCGACCATCCGCGCCAGAACGACAGGTTCTCGAACCAGCCGGGCTTCGGACGCGCAACCGGCGTTGGCGGAACCGGACGCGCCGCAGTCGCGTCGCGACGGGCATTCACGAGATTCAGCCGGCGTTCGATAGCCGTCCAGATTTCGGGCGGTGCCGCGACGCCCGGTCCGAGTTCAGTCATGGCCGCGAGGCGCAGGCGCCAGGTCTCGACCGCGAGCCGGATGGCCGGATCGTGCTGGGAAATACTCTCGAAGCGTCTTCGCGACCCGCCGCGCAGCACCCCGAGTGTGTACTCGGCGGCAAGCTGATCGACCAGCCCCGCGTATCGATGCAGATCCATCACAGCCCTCCCAGGCACGTCTTTAGTTTTTCCAAGCCGCGACGAATCCACGACTTCACTGTGCCGAGCGGTACTTTAAGAACGTCGGCCACTTCGCTATGGCTCTGGTCACGCAGATATGCAAGCGCCACTGCCTGACGCTGATTGGCTTCGAGCCTGTCCATGCAGATGGCGAGTTGCCGTGCTTCCTGGCTCATCAGCATCTGGTCGGAGGGATCTGCCTCGTTTGCAGGCAAGGTATCGTCCAACGCATCGCTCCATTCGGTTTCGGCGCTCGCCCCGTTGGCTTTCTGCCGCCGCAAATAATCGAGAGCCCGGTTGCGGACGATCGCCGCCATCCAGGTCATGGGCGCGGACAGGCCTGCTTTGTAGTCGCCCGCGTATCGCCAGATATTGACGAACGCGTCCTGCAAAACTTCTTCGGCCCACTCACGCTTCACCAATATACGAAGCGCGAGGCCAAACAGTTTCGACGAAGTTAAATCATAGAGCTCGCGCAACGCGGCGGCGTCTTCGCTGGCAACACGGTCAAGCAGTTGCACGAGGGTGTCGGGGGTCGGGTCGTGAGAAAGGATTGTCGTCATGGGACCGG
>NZ_CAXTGZ010000034.1:0-22100 GCF_964243625.1 uncultured Caballeronia sp. | reverse complement strand
CTGGGCGAATGATGTTTGCAGGGTGGATGGCGCGGTAAGCGGGCAATAAAGGAACCTCCGCCGGAACGCAGATACAATTCGGCAGCGCCTGATTTGTCCAACACCGACCAGATTCCATCCAATGCGTAATCCATCCCGGGCCGTACTCCTTGGCCCGCTCCTGAAGGGCGTCTCGCGGTCCTTCTACCTCACCCTGCGTGTGCTGCCTGTCGGGATGCGCGATCCGATCGGGCTGGCTTACCTGCTGGCGCGCGCCGCGGACACGATCGCGGATACTTCGCTGATTTCGCCGACGCAGCGGCTGGAGTTCTTGTTATCGCTGCGCAACCTGGTGAACGGCGCGCCCGATGACGGTACGTTGACTGAACGCCTCGCGCAGGAGGTTGCAGGCCAGCAAAGTCTCTCCGATGAAAAGGTGCTGCTCGAATCGCTCGGCGGCGCATTGACGGTGCTGTCGCAATTGAGCGACGCCGACCGGACAGCCGTGCGCGGGATCGTGTCTACACTGACGCAGGGCATGGAATTCGACCTGCATACGTTCCCCGATGAATCGTCGGGCCGCATTGCTGCGCTCAATACGCTCGAAGAACTCGACACCTACACCTATCTGGTCGCCGGTTGCGTGGGCGAATTCTGGACGCGGATGACGTACGCGCACATGCCGGGCACGTTGAAGGGCGAGCCGGGGATCACGTTGTCGAACGGCGTTCGTTTCGGAAAGGCGCTGCAAATGACCAATGTGCTGCGTGATTGCAGCAAGGACTTGCGCATCGGGCGTTGTTATCTGCCGTCGCCCATGCTTAACCGATACGGTCTGTCGCTGGAGGATCTGCTCACACCAGGCGCGTCGCGCCGTGCACAACCGCTGCTGTTCGAACTGTTGCGCCTGACGCTGGACCATTACCGCGCGGCAGTCGACTACACGTTCGCCATTCCAGCACGCTCGGTCCGCCTGAGGCTTTCGTGTCTGTGGCCGGTGTTGATCGGCCTGGAAACGCTGGTACTTCTCGTCAATAACGACGAATGGCTCGATCCCGCGAAAATTTCGAAGATCGGTCGCAACAAGGTGTACAAGATCGTTGCAGCTTCGACATTGCTCGAGCCATCGGATCGAATGCTGCGCGCATGGATTGACCGCTTGATTAAGCGCATTGAAGCGCGCCTCAACGGCTGAGAAAAACGCGGAGGAGTGCCGCCGTATTCTCGGGATGCGGCAGGGCGGATATCATAGGGGCCGTCGTTCTTACAAGACGACTCTCCGCCCGGCTCGAACCGGACCAGAATTCAAGTAGCAGCACTGGCTCTGTCACGCATGAACTCCACTCCCGATGCCCCCGCACGTCCCGCAATGCGTTCCCTGACACTTCTGGAGGCGCGCGTACTGGGCGTGCTCGTCGAGAAACAGCACACGGTGCCCGATGCTTATCCGCTGTCGGTGAACGCACTGACGCTCGGTTGCAATCAGAAGACTGCGCGCTCACCGGTAATGAACGTTACCGAGGCCGATGTGCTGACAGCTATTGATGAACTCAAGCGCCTGAGCCTGGTATTCGAGGGCAGCAGCAGTCGCGTGCCGCGCTTCGAACACAACATCACCCGTTCGCTGGGCGTGCCGAGCCAGGCTGCCGCGTTGTTGACCACGCTGATCTTGCGCGGTCCGCAGACGCCTGCCGAGTTGCGGCTGAATGCTGCGCGCCTGCACAGTTTTGCGGATATTTCGTCGGTAGAAGCGTTCCTCGACGAACTCGCTGAAAACGAGCCGCCCCGCGTGGTCAAGTTGCCGCGTACACCGGGCGAGCGCGAAAGCCGCTGGGCGCATTTGTTGTGCGGCGAGGTCGCGATCAGCGAGGTATCGACGGGTGCAATGGTCGATGACTCGATTCCCTATAACGACTTCGACCTGTTGAAAGCGGAGCAGAAGCGCTTGGCCGAGGAAGTCGCGCGCTTACGCGTGCTGGTCGAGAGGATGGCTGGGGAACTGGGGATCAAGGCCGAGGAGTGAGGGAAATGGGCGTGGTGCGTTGCAGAGCCTCGCGTGCCAATCTACGTACGTGTGTATGGATAATGATCAGGATTCCGATTGCGAACTACAACACGACTCAACTGGGCGAATTCTATGCGGCAAGAAGGAGCCACAACATCCAGTCTGTCATGTATTACGTGCTCGACAGTGATAACAGCACGTACGGGATCACGATCAACGGCGCGCCGGTGAACGCTCCCTACGCAGCGTTCACCGGATTTACAGCGGCGCACGCAGACGATTGACACTGACGTACGTTGTTGTTGATTTTCTTCTGTGGTCCATGAAAGCCGGGATGGCATCGCGCTATCCCGGCTCGTTGCATGGAGAGCGAAGCGAACTATTTTGACGGTGCCCCATCAGATAGTCGTGCCCGTTTCTTGCTCTGTCCAGACTGGCAACGCATGTATCGGCGCTGTAGACTGTTAGCGGATTCAGTTAAGTCAGATTGCCACTCCGGTGCACCCTACCGTCATTCGCATCACCACCCGACACTACTCCACACGCAATGAGCGCGCAGATGAAGCCGATCAAATTTGTCGATGCCAAGTCGTTCTTCGGCATGATCGTCATGATTTTTTTGCTCGTCGTAACGGCAGTGTGGCTCAGTCTGGGCGGGATTTTTACGCGAAAAGGCAGGGAGTGCTTCAGAAAGATTTTTGGCGACAAATAACGCGGGGGAAACTCGGCGAAGAACAACAGTCGGTTTATTTAGGCTTCCTGTATTAATTTCAACTCTGCCTCATTTTTTACAGGGGTCGCATATCCATCACACCGGTCTCACATCAAAAATCGTCCCCACTCATAGTCGATGCCATCCGGTGTGAACGGGAGGACGCCGGCGCCTGGTGTAAATGTGAGTTCGCCAAAATAAATTTCGCTATCAGGCGCGTACAAATCCACCCGGACGTAGTCGAAATCTTCCGCCAGAATGGCCGCGGTATCCAATATCGCCTTGAGATTGTGGGGCGCGGGAGCGGGCGTATCGCTGCGTTTGTAATAGCCGATAGCGATATCCAGGTGATTCCAGTGGATGTCGTAGACGTCGCCATGCGTGTTGTTCCCAAACCGGTCCGAGATCACCAGTATGTACATGGCAGGCCGTCCAGCGTTCCCGCCGAAACAGTGCAGCTTGTAGTCAGCCGGGATCTGGCCGCTTTTATCGAGCAGAAGTTTCTCGAAGAAGATCCGTCTTTTGATCTCCGTGTAGTGACGTTCCCGTCCAACCCGATAAAAATCGGTCGCCAGCCACCTGTCGGCGAGCACCTGAAGCTTCTCGAAGGAGGTTTGCGTCTTGTCCTTCACCACTTCCACGAAACTGCTGCCGTGATTCGCCTTCATTACGAACGAGTTCGGCAGGGCGTCGAAGACCGACTGGGTAAAGCTGTCAGGTGCTGCTATCAGTGGGACCAGATGCTCTTCGCCAAGCTTGGTTCTCACGTAGTCACGAACCGTCAGCTTGTCAGTCAAGTCGGCATAGCGAGAATCGGGTTTGATGCTACGTTGCAAGATTTTCTCGTTGAACGTAACCGGATGCAGCAACCTCGGGAAACGGCCAATGAACTTGCGATGCATCAGCGCGAGAAACAGTGCATCGGGCAGCATCGACTTCGCGCCTTCCTTGATCTTTCTGCTCAAGGAAGCGGTCGGTTGCATCGTGGCGGGCTTCTTCAGCGGCGCATCGGGCGCAGTCGCCGAAGCCGTCTGGTTCGAAACCACGATCTCCTTCAGCGGAATCGCTGAAGAGTTACCCGCGTTCGGCGCGGTATTCCACTCGCCGAACTGCCCTGTCTTGGTTTTACGCATGCTTTCCATCCGTGGTGGTAAGCGCGGCCAGACTTCGTTCGAGCAAGGCGGCGTCCTGTTGAGAGGACTTGCTCATTGCATCTTTTGCGTCGGCCGCGTTAAGTGATTGCGCGCCCGCACGAATCTGCCCGCGCGACCGGAAGTGCATGGGCGACACGCCAAACCGTTGTCTGAACAATCGTCCCAATCGATTTCCGTCGCCCATGCCACAGCGTCGTGCGATCTTGTCGATAGGCAGGTCGGTATCCATCAACAAGGTGCACACGATTTCGAAGCGCGTCCGGATCAGATATTCCAGTGGGGTCACGCCGAACTCGGACTTGAAGCGCCGGAGATAGTTGCGCTTGCTCATGGCTGCAGATTCTGCCGCTTGCGCAACGGAGATCGGCTTGCTGTAGTTTTCCTTGATCCACCGGGCAGATTCGTGAATCTTCTCGGTTGTCGTGCGTGCGTTCAGGTCGTCGAGGTCTGGCTTCGTGCGTTGAACAGCGTGGGGTTGCAGAACGCGGGCGATTCTTCTCGCGGTGTCGGCGCTCAGGTCTCGTTCGATTTGCGCGAGGGCCATGTCGGCG
The DNA here is from genome assembly GCF_964243625.1 of uncultured Caballeronia sp. Lineage (NCBI taxonomy): Bacteria > Pseudomonadati > Pseudomonadota > Betaproteobacteria > Burkholderiales > Burkholderiaceae > Caballeronia > uncultured Caballeronia sp. The sequence continues at coordinate 17,699 of NZ_CAXTGZ010000034.1, read as the reverse complement.
GGCGTCGTCGTGGTTGACCAGTCTGCGACCGGTGCGTCCTTGAACCAAAAGATCGGCACAGGAGACCGCGCCAGGTTCTTTGGATCAAAGACGGAATTCGCGCCCGGCTGACTGCGCAGGGACGCGTCGCGGGTCGGATGCGACATCCATGACAGGAGGCGATCGTCAGGGCCGCCTGCTGCGTCCGTATCGCGGCAGGCGACGAAGAACGCATGAAAGTCCATCAACGCATAAGTCTCAAGCTTCTGGGTCCAGATCGAGATGCTCGAGGAACTCGTGATGAAGCCACCCGATTCCGACAGCACTGAAAGCCGGTACGGGGGCTCGCCGCCGCCCGCTTGCTCGAATTCATTTGCCAGGCGGAATGCCTCGCCGATCGCTCCGGCGTTCGTTACCGAGCATTCATTTGAGACCAGCAGCCCGATGTGCCGTTTATTAACTTTAGATTCATCCCGGTGATGTATGTCGCTAGGCCGATAAAAGTCCGTCAACGTGTCCACTATTTAATCCTCCGAAGCTGCAAGCATGACTTTGTGCAACACAGCGTAGCTCCGCGCAATAACCGACTGACAGTTTGGCGGAGCGGTCCTAATGAATGGCGAATGCAGCGGCTTAATTAAGAAATAATTACTCTTGATCGAAAGAGCTGCTTGTATATTAACGAGCCACGGAAAGAATTTCCGATCCGTATTATTAATATAAAAAAGATAAAAGGCACGAAGAGGGTTGTTCGAGCTTTTGTTGAACTCTATACAGAACAAGACTTTAGCCAGATTCGTTCCTGCTAGACATGATCTGTACAACTCTTTGCCGCATGTAGCAGAAGACCAGAAAAACCGAAAAGATTCTAGATATACAATTTCTGTTACACATATTGCAGATCGCAACAATTCTTTCTTTCCCTAAGAAACCCGTAAAGGGTTCAACATAATCGGCCAATAGTTCTAGATTTTAAGCCTTGACCGATTTCATTCCATTTCCCCGGTCTATGCTTCAACGCAACATGAAAGGGAAGTTGTGTTTGCATTCCTCTGATGATTCGGGTGTTCGATCACGGCCCTTTCTGAAAGCGCTTTCGGCGCCTGGATCAGCCTCCAGCATGAAGTGCGTCGCGGCGAATCCATGAATCCAACCTGATACACGTCTAAGGCTGCAGATTGATCTGCGGCAATTTTGGCGGGTTCGGGGTCTGCGTTTTTATCAAATCGGAACTGTTGTCCGCGATCCGGGTGTTCAACCGCTCGCAGCGTATGACGTATTGATCCCGATGCCTTAACGAGCCAGGCGTGTTGCGTTGGCGCAGAAACTGCGGTTGCACCAGGGCGTGAGTTGTTATGCACGTCACGCTTGCATGTGCACCTTTCAGGGACTCGCGAACAGATAGGCCAATGGTCGGGGCAACTGCGAACCACGCATTTCTAGCGGATAACAACAGGGCACTCTAAATGCTAATGGCCGACGATGAAGGACACACGAATCATCTGCTTGACGCGTTACCCGTTCGTGAGTGGCAAGCGTTGCATCCGTTCCTTGAAACTGTTTCGCTTCGGGAAGGACAAGTACTGTGTGAGAGCGGACAGGCCATTGATCACGTTTACTTTCCGATAACAGCGGTCGTGTCACTGATCTATCGGATGGCGGATGGATCGTCCAACCAGGTTGCAGCGGTCGGTGCCGAAGGAATGATCGGCGTACCGGTTCTCACAGGCGGCAAGACGATGCCGATGAGCGTCCAGGTGCAGTTCGAAGGAACCGCATACCGGATGAAGGCTACAGCCTTGCAGCAGCAGTTCACGAATTCGGACGGACTCAGGCGGTTGTTGCTGCTCTACATGCAGGCTTTGTTAGTACAGGTTGCGCAGACCGCAATCTGCAACAGGTACCACTCGGTCAGCGAGCAGTTGTGCAGGTGGCTGTTGCTGGAAACAGACCGTGCGCCGGGTCATGAACTACATGTGAGTCACCAGTTGATTGCCGAGATGCTGGGTGTCCGGCGCGAAGGCATCAGCGCGGCGGCGGGCAAGTTGCAGGACGCCGGCGTGATTCACACCGGCCGGCGTTCGATCGCCGTAAGCGATCGCGAAGGGCTGAGAGCTCATGCGTGTGCGTGTTACGGGGTCGTGGCGCGGGAATTCAGCAGACTGCTGCCGCGCGTGCCGGCAAGAGAGGAAGTCGCGTGACGGGGGCTCGGTACTTGGCCGAACTGCGTGGACCGACTGCAAGACATTCATCAAAAAAGGTCAGATGCTTAAACATTTTGGAGTACAGATCGTGGAAAGCTCTATGAAATGTCTCGAAAATTTTCAGGTAAGTCAGCGGAGAACACGCTCCGCATTTCCATAGGCGATTACTTCGTCATGGACTGGCAGATCGCTTGAACGCGGCGAGCCGTCCTTTTCATCACTTTTAGCGGGCCGCGGGTTGTGCGGCTTTACCCGACAGCGGCGCCTTCGCCGCACGGTCGCGACATACTTTGAACATCGAAGGAATACGCCGGTGGATTACTACCCTTCAAATTCGCTAAATCCCTCTGCAGGCCATGAGCGCGGGCAACTCAGCGCCAAGGACATGCTTAACCTGATGCGGGATCACATCTGGGAGATCCTGGTCGCGACTGTAGTCGTCGTCGCGCTGGCGGTGGCCTATATCTTCATTGCACCCCCGATCTATTCCGCCGATGTACTCATCCGCGTTGATCCGCCGGAGCAGAACCAGTTGGGGATCGCGCTGCAGAATCAGGAAACGCTGCCGCCGCCTGCACCCGCACCCAGCGCTGAAATGGCCGTGATGCGCAGCCGTTCCGTGCTCGAGCCAGTGATCGAAAAGTATCGCTTCGATGTCTCGGTCTCGCCGCGCACGTTCCCGTTGCTGGGCGATATAGCGGAGAAATTCGCGACGCCGGGTGAACCGTCGGCGCCCTGGCTCGGCCTCAAGTCGTTTGCCTGGGGCGGCGAGCGTGTGCAGGTCGGAAGCCTCGATGTTCCGCAAAGCCTGGAAGAAGAAAAGCTGAAGCTCATTGCGCTCGATGGTGGTCGCTACGAACTGCGGGGTCCATCGAACGAATTGCTGGTGAGCGGCATGGTCGGTGTTCCCGCCAGCGCCAACGGTGTGTCCATCACGATGAAGCAACTTGTTGCACGTCCGGGTACGTCGTTCGAAGTGATCCGCTGGAATGACCTCGATGCGGTCAAGCGTTTCGCCGACACCGTGAAAGTCAGCGACAAGGTCAAGGACTCGGGCCTGATCGAAATCGAATACGCTGACAAGAGCCCCGCGAAAGCGACTGAAGTGACCAACGCGCTGGCTGCGCAGTACCTTGCAGCGGCTGTCGCAAGCCGTCAATCCAACGACACGAAAACGCTCGCGTTCATCAACGGTGAATTGCCGCGTTTGCTGTCCGACTTGCGCAAGTCGGAAGAAGCGTTGAAGAGCTACCGGTCGACCTCGAACTCGATGCAGCCGACCGCTGAAGCGCAGTCGTTCCTTCAGGGCGGTATCGACTTCGATCGGCAGATTGCCACGCTGCAATTGCAACGCACGCAACTGCTCGAGCGCTTTACGCCGAACAGCCGCTGGGTGCAAAACGTCGATACGCAACTCGCCCAGTTGAACAAGGCGAAGGGTGAGTTCGACGGACGCTTTCGCAGCATGCCTTCGTCCGAGCGTCAGAGCGTCGATCTGATCCGCGCGCAGAAGGTTGCTGAAACGATTTACCTCGGCATGGTCCAGAAGGCCGAACAACTGACCGTGCGTCGTGCAAGCACGTCGGGCGGCGCGCATGTGGTCGATTCCGCGGTGCGTCCGCATCGTCCGGTCAAGCCGAATCGTCCGGCTGTGCTTGGCGGCGGTGTTGTGCTGGGTCTGCTCACGGGCGTGTTCCTCGTGTTCATGCGCCGTCACGTGATGATCGGCGTGACCGATCCGCGCTACGTGGAGCGTCGCCTGAGCGTGCCGGTCCTCGGTGAAGTCCTCTTCAGTCATCAACAAATGCGTCTCGATCCGAGCAGCGCCGGCGTGCCGAAGAAGGCATTGCCACCTGCAATGAAGGCAGGATTGCCGTTCCCGCGTGCAGAGCCCGTAGGCGATTTCAGCGACGCAGGCACGCTGGATGGCCTGGGCAGCAGGGTGCTTGCCGCACGCTTCCCGCATGATCCGTCTGTCGAAGCGTTGCGCGCTGTTCGCACCGCGCTGACACGCGACCTCGCTCACGCACCGAACAATATCGTGATGGTTACCGGCCCCACGCCGTCCGCGGGCAAGAGTTTCGTGGCGGCAAACCTGGCCGTGCTGCACGCAGAGACGGGATCGCGGGTTCTCCTGATCGACGCCGACATGCGTCGCGGCCATCTTGCGTCATTCTTCAAGCAACGTAATCGCGGCGGTCTGGCCGAAGTGCTGTCCGGCCGTTTGCCGGTGCGCAACGCAATTCGCCAGGTTGGTGTGGAAGGCGTGTCGTTCCTTTCGTGCGGTGTACGTCCGACCAATCCGGCTGCCTTGCTCATGCAAGCCGGGTTCAAGGAATTGCTCGACCGGCTCAGCAAGCAGTTCGACCTCGTCATTGTCGATACGCCTCCGTTCCTCGCCGTAACCGATGCGTCGATCATCGCGAGCGAAGCAGGTTCTTCGTTGCTCGTGCTGCGCTCGGGCATGCAAAGCGAAGAAGAAATCTCCGATACGGTCAGGAAGCTCGCGCGTGCAGAAGGGCGCATTGCGGGCGCGGTTTTCAACGGAATACCGCTTAAACGAAGCAACCGCGGCTATGGCTACGCCACGAACTATGCAAGCGACCACGGTGACGTAGAGACGGTTCACTGAATTCGCTGCCTCAACAGCGCGCCCACGCCGGGAGCGCGCTACATCGTTCAAGGGAAAGTGCAATGGCCATAGCAATTAACGGGAAGTTCACGTCGCAGAGAATCACCGGCGTACAGCGAGTTGCATTCGAATTGACGCGCGCAATGCAGATGCGCGCGATGCCGGGCAAGGAGCTCGAAGTCTTCGTGCCGCAGGACGCCGTGGCGCCCGGCACGTTGCTCAAGCGGCAGCGGCGCTTCCCGTGGTTTCGCGGGAACCTGTGGGAACAGATCACGTTGCCGATCGCATCGAGAAGAACAACGCTCGTCAACCTGTGCAACACGAATCCGCTCTTCAAACGCAGGCAGATCGTGATGGTTCACGACATGGCCGTGTTCGACGTACCCGAGGCGTTCTCGAAGAAATTCCTGCTCTGGTACAAGCTGCGATTTTCGATACTGCCGCGCCTTCAGCCGCTGATCCTGACCATCTCGACGTTCTCGCAAGAGCGTATTTGTCATCACCTGAAGCTCGACAAGTCGCGCGTTGTGGTCCTGCCTCCCGGCGCGGACCACCTTGACCGCATTGCTCCGGAGCCGGCGATCATCGATCGCCTCAAGCTTTCGAAGGACTCGTATTGCGTGATCGTGGGCAGTCTCGATCCGCGCAAGAACCTGCAGCGTGCGCTCGAAGCCATCAAGCTGCTGGAGCATATGCCGGATCTGAAGTTTGTCATCGCCGGCGGCAAGAACTCGCGCGTGTTCAAGGCAGCGAGCAGCTCTGCACTGGACGCCGCGACCGAAGACAAGCGGGTCATCTGGGCGGGCTTCGTGTCCGATGGCGAACTGAAGTCGCTCTATGAAAGCGCGGCATGCCTGATCTTCCCTTCGCTGTATGAAGGGTTCGGACTGCCGCCGCTCGAAGCCATGTATTGCGGTTGTCCAGTCATCGCGTCGACGCATGCTTCGATACCCGAAGCATGCGGGCAAGCCGCCATGTATTGCGATGCGACGTCCGCCGAAGACATTGCGGAGAAGATCGCGTTGATGATGAGTGACAGCGAGTTGCGAGACCATTATCGCGAGATCGGCCTGGAACACGCGCAGCAGTTCCGCTGGGACCGTGCGGCGCGAGACTTGCTTCGAATCCTGCAAGACGACCCCAGTCAGCGCCCGTACAACCTCACGCCGCGCACGTCCGCAGGCTAAGCCCGATGAATCCGTATTCGGGGTGGCCCAATGTTTGAGCAGCGGTACAAACGCGGACGGCGGCGGGCGCTGCAAACGATCGCGGCGGTGGCGACGGTGCCGTTTCACGCGATGGCTGCGACGGCCGTCGCGGCGCCGGGTCCAGGCAACACCGGCACGCGCCGGCTGACGCAGTTGATCGGAAGCAATGGATGGGCAGGTGCACCGCAAGACGTTGCAATGTGGCGGCAGATGGGCATTTCCTGGGGACGCGACGTAGCGGGTCCGGGACAGCCTGATTCAGCGCACGACGCAATGCGTGTTGACCGGACGGGTCCGCAGTACGACAGCAACCTGCCGCCGGTGCTTCTTAGCAACAACCGCAATGGCTTTCGCTCGCTCTTGCTGCTGGCCTACACGCCGGGCTGGAACGCCACGATCGCCGACGATTCGAAATCCGCGCCCGTCGATGTCGATGCGTGGACGCAGTACGTTGATGCAGTCGTTCGCAAGTATTCGGCGCCACCTTACAACGTGCGCTACTTCCAGATCTGGAACGAGGCGGCGGGGCGTCTGTCCGGAGGCCTGAAACAGGCGACGTTCTGGCACGGTCCGAGCGCGGACGGCGACAAGGACGGCGTGTATGACCGCGCCATGCAGGACTACGTGGAACGCATCCATATACCGGCGGCGCGGATCATACGCAAGTACCGTTGCTTCATCGTGTATGGCGGCTGGCCGGACCAGGGCGGCGTCGAGACGTACATCAAGTGGCTCGAATACAGGAGTCCGGTTGTCAACGCACGCATGCTCGACTGGGTCGACTACATCGACATTCACTACATGAAGGTCGCCGAGCTCGACCCGCTGTATCAGCGCTATGTGCGCAACGGTCCCGCTCGCGGCCTCTGGCAGACGGAGATTGGCGATCGCTACATGGAAGATCCGCACTACATCTCGCGGTACTTCTTCGACTTTGCGGTGTGGGCGCTCGACCGGAACTGGGATGACCCGGACAAGTATGTATCGATGGTCTTCCACTGGGACGGAGTCGAACCCTTCCGTCTCACACAACGCGGAAACCCGCGGACGTACACGGTTTCGGGCCGTGCGTTGATCGTGTTGAACAGGACAGTGCCGGGCGCGCTTCAACGCGTGCCGGCGCAATTGAAGCCAGGACCGGATGTTGCCGCCGGCGCGGTGTATTCGGACAAAGACCTCGTGTTCCAGGTCGCAGCGCCAAGCGGCTGGCGGACGATCTCGGTGCCGGGTCTCAAGGCGCCGGTGTCGAGCCGTGCAGAGGTGAGGTTTATCGATGCGCTTACAGGGCAGGCGGCACCCGCGAGCGACGTTGCGCTGACCTGGGACCAGAACGCCCTGAACATCCGCTTCAAGGTCCCGCAAAACGTAAATGGAGCGCCTAAGAAAGCGCCGGAAGTGCCAGTACATCTGGCGTATATCGTCGTCAGTTCGCGGCAGGTCGCGTGACTGTGTCGATCAGAATCAATAGCCCGTACAGAGGCATTATGAAAGACGTGACCATCGTCATCTGCAATTACAACTATGAGCGCTTCATTACGCAAGCGATCGATTCGGCGCTGGGCCAGGACTATCCGGCAACGCGCGTGGTGGTCATCGACGACGGCTCGACCGATGGGTCGCGCTCGATCATCGCGAGTTATGGATCGCGCATCAAGTCGGTGTTCAAGGAGAACGGTGGACAGGTCTCCGCTTACAACACCGCGGTCGAGATCATCGAAACCGACTACGCCATCCTGCTTGATTCCGATGACCTGCTTTACCCCACGGCCGTCTCGGAAGTCATGCGCGCCTTTAACGCAGGCGACTACACGAAGGTGCAATTCCGGCTGGACGTGATCGGTTCGGAAGGCGAGTTGACGGGTACGCACGTACCACATTCGGAGCCGCCGGCGGACTGCGGCAGCTTGCTTAGACGCGGCTGGCTGTATCCGTCGCCGCCTGCGTCGGGCAACGCATATCGCGTCAGTGCGCTGCGCGAAATTTTTCCGGTGCCGCAATCCAGCGTCAACCGCTACGGCGCCGACTTCTATGCAATCTATGGCGTGGCGCTGCTCGGCCCTGTTGCGACCATTTCCAAATCGTTGGGCGCTTACCGCGTACATAACGCGAGCGCTCCCAGCGTGTCGTTCGCGAATTCGGAAAGCCTGACCAAGGCGCCCAAGGCGCTGAACATGCGTTGGGCGACGCTCAAACAAATTGCGCGCTCGCGTCTGAACGTGGAATTGCCGGCTTCATTCCACGACTTCTCGCACGAGAAAGCGCATTTTTGTTCGGGTGTTTATAACGCGCCGCTGGCTGCACGCTGGCACTGGATGACGCGCGAATCGCATGGCTACCTGCATTCGATTGTGGCGAACCCCTTTTGGGGCGTTAAGAAGAAAGTAGGCACGCTCGTGTTGTCGAGCCTGTGCCTATTGCCGTATGCGCCGTTGTCGGACTATGCGGTTCGCTACATCGCGAACCCGTTGGCCCGCCGTCGCGTGGCTGCACGCTGATGCAACCTGTGCACCACGTAGCTTAAGAGGAAGCGGAATGGACAAGAAAGAAAACGCCAAGATCCTGGTGTTCGTTTATGGCGGATACGTCATGAGGTATTTGTACCTCATCGTCGTCATTCCTTTTTATGGACGCGTACTTGGCGTAACGGAATACGGCCGCGTGCTGGCCGCAATGTCGCTCATGAATGTGATCTGGATGCTGTCGAGCTACGGGTTCACGTTTGTTGGCATGCGCGACGTCGCCAAGTCACACGAGGCAAGTCATCACAACGCGGTCTTCTCGCTGCATTCGAGTGCGCGGGTTTTTACTTGCGCGATAGGCATTGCCGTTGGCGTCGTCGCCACGCTTTGTTCGCCGTCGCTGGCTGCACGCCCCGCGATGGGCCTGCTCGCAACCGCGCTTGGCATTGTGTCTGCATTGAACCTTGGCTGGTTGTTTCAAGGACGCCAGCGCTTTCGCACGCCGATCATTCTTGAGGTCGTCGGCTTTGCGCTCAGCCTGGTCCTGATCTTGTCGATAGTACGAGGTCCCGCCGACTCAGTCTGGGTTGTTGCAAGCTTGCTGATTGCCGGCGCGATTTCTGCCGCGATTTCATATGGCCTGACGTTTGCGCATATTGGCTTCCCGCGGTTCAAGCTTGACGGTATCGTCCCGCTCATCCGCGGCTCGACCATGTTGTTCTGCTATTCGACGGGTTCGGCGGTGCTGACGGCGTCATCGACGTATCTGCTCACGCTGCTGTCCACGCCGCCTCAGGTCGGATATTTTGGCGCGGCTGAACGCTTTGCGACGATCGGCCTGAGCCTGATGGGTCCCGCAGCGCAAGTTTTCATCCCGACCATTTCGCGCCAACTCGCACAAAACGATAACGAGGGTGCGCGTATCACCAGCCGTCGCGGTGCGACCTTGCTGATGGGGTACGGCTTGCTTGCAATGTGTGGCGCGCTGACGCTGTCGCCTTTCATCCTGCCGCTGATTCTCGGCGCCGCATTCGCGCCAAGCGCCCATGTGCTGCAATGCCTTGCCGTCATGTTCCCGTTCGCTGCCTTCAATCAGTTCGTCGCGTTCTATGTATTCGTGCCGCGCAAGAAGGATCGCTTGCTTGCAATCGCAGGACTCGCATCCGGCGTCGCCAATCTTGCGGCCGCGCTTTACCTCGCACCGCGTTATGGCGCGATCGGTATGGCGTTTGCGCGCGTGATTGGTGAAGCCACGCTTTCCGTCATGCTGATGGGCCTGATGGTTCGTTCCGACATGACGGGGTTGTTGCCCGGCTCGGCTCGGGCCCTTGCGATGTTCCGTACTGCCTTCGGTCCGCGCACGCCAGTCAGCGGCAAGGAATGAACCACATTTTCGAATCCAGCGCCGGGCGTCTTGCGTTTCAGCCCGGCGTGAGGCTCCGCCAGGCGCCGGTCTTCGTCACGCTTTGCATGACCCAGAAACAGCGGCGCATCCAAGGGCGCTTTCGGCCTTAAACGTACAGGAGGTAGAAGTGAAAGTTGCTATTGTTCACGACTGGCTGGTGGTGTCGGGTGGCGCTGAAAAAGTGCTCCAGCACATCATTGAATGCTATCCGCAAGCCGATGTGTTCGCGCTCGTCGACTTCCTGGAAGATCGCGCGTGCCTTAGAGGGAAGTCGGTCAACACATCGTTCATACAGAAGCTGCCGTTTGCGAAGAAGCGGTATCGCGGATATTTGCCGCTCATGCCGCTTGCCATCGAACAACTCGATTTGTCCGGCTACGATCTCGTCATCTCGAGTTCGCACGCGGTTGCCAAAGGGGTTCTGACAGGCCCTGATCAGATGCATGTCAGCTATGTGCATTCGCCGATTCGCTACGCGTGGGATCTGCAGCATCAATATCTACGCGAATCAGGCTTGGCAAATGGTTTGAAGTCGGTGATGGCGCGACTTCTGTTGCACTACATTCGCGGTTGGGATGCGCGCTCGGCCAACGGCGTGGACCACCTCCTGGCGAACTCGCAATTCATCGCAAGGCGCATCAAAAAGGCGTATCAGCGCGATGCAACGGTGCTTTATCCGCCGGTCGACTTCAAGGGCATGACCTTGTGCACCGAGAAGGACGACTTCTATGTGACGGCGTCGCGCATGGTTCCGTACAAGCGCATCGACCTGATCGTAAAAGCGTTTTCGCAGACGCCGGAGCGCAAACTCGTTGTGATTGGCGATGGTCCCGAGATGAAACGTATCCGCGCGGTTGCCGGGGACAATGTCACCATCCTGGGCTATCAGTCGTTCGAAGTTCTGCTCGACCATTTGCGCCGCGCACGTGCGTTTGTCTTTGCCGCGGAAGAAGATTTCGGCATTTCGATTGTGGAAGCGCAGGCTTGCGGGACGCCTGTCATTGCGTATGGCAAGGGCGGAGCGCTTGAATCGGTGATCGGACTTCCGCGTGAACGGCCAACCGGCGTGTTCTTCCGTGAGCAGACGACGGAGTCGCTACTGGACGCCGTCACTCAGTTCGAAGCCAACGCGAGCCTGTTCGATCCGCGGCAGTGCAGGAGAAACGCCGAACGTTTTTCGGCGGAAAACTTCAAGGCAAAGCTGGTGGACTTCATCGATGCAAAGCTGCCGCGCGCCCGCCCGGATGTGCCGTTCCTCTATCCGGTGAAGGACGTCAAGCCGGCCGAAGAACATTCGCTGGTGGATTACGGCTGAGATGGGCAGGTGACGCTGCGGGTGACGCCAGACAAAGGCGTCACCCGACTAGAAGAATCGCGCGATATTCGCCGCAAAACGATTATGAAGGCCGGCGGAGTGAGCATCGATCAGCCGTTCGAACGGCGCGGTGTGTCCGTAGGTCAGCACCGAAACAAACAACAGAGCTGCTGTGACGCCGACGGGACTAAAACGCTCGGTTGCCACGCGCCAGGCGCTTCGCAAGACTGCCGCCGCAACCAGCACACCCAGAGCCCATCCAATCGCCACTTCCGATAACGAATGCGAATGGTCATGCACGCGTGCGAGTCCCGTCAATGCACCCAGCAAAAGTCCGGCAACTACGCCGATGTAAGGCGGCTGGCGCCAGCTCCTTAGTAGCAGCGTGAACGCCACGGTCCACACGGAAGTCGACAACATGGCGTGTCCGCTGATCACGCGGAAATCAAATGCGGGAAACGAGATGTCCCAGCCGGCGTAAAGGATCTTCGTCACGCCAACGAGCGCCATGCCAAGCGCGAGCGCCAGCACCCAGCGAAATGCCAGCCGTACATCCGATCTCGCGATCCAGACGGTGCAGATGAACGCTGCGGGTAACGTCATGGCTGCATCGCCAATCTTGGTGAACACTGGCCACATATGAATGAAATGTCCTTGTATTGATGGGCCGCCTCTTTCCGGGACGGCCCGTCGCTTACATTGAATGGCGGGCCGGCGGACGCCATGCCAGTAACAACGACACCACGAGCGAAAGAATCAGCACGTTCGACGGCGACACCAGCCGGTGCTCCGTCGCCGCCATCACGAGCAGGCAGATCGCCGACAACTCGACGAATCTGTAGGCAGTGAAATTCACACCTTTCTCGGCGATGGCCGAAATCGCTGCGCCGTCCTTGGCCCACTGGATAAGCCTCCAGTAGAACGCGAGCATGAGCGTCAGTCCGACTATGCCAGTTTCCGCGAGGAAGTTCAGATACGAGTTGTGAGCATGTGAATCGCTATGTTCGACGGTGATCCCTGAGGGAATGCCGACCAGTCCGAAGTACGAGGTGACAGTATGGATCTGGTCATCGAACGAACCAAAACCCAATCCGATGATCGGGCTCTGCTCGAAGTAAGCGAGAGCGCGCGGCCACAGCCATTCATAGCGGATATTGAGGTTGGCGACCTTCGCATCGGAGTTCGCGATGGTGAAGGTGTAGCCCATGTAGTTGACCGTGGGATCGGTGTTGTGGATTGCCATCGCAATCGAACCGGCGAGAAGTACGACGATGAGCGTAGCCAGGCACCAGCGCTTGCGGCCAAGGAACAGGTAAGGCAGGACTGCCATTGCGCCCAGCAACGAACCCCGGCTATAGGTTGAGAAGAGCATCAGCAAGTTGAATCCGAGCATCCCAAGAAGCAGCTTGCTGCGTTGCTGCAGATAACAGGCGAGACCGAGGCAGAACAGCATGGCGAGGAAGCCGCCCGCTGCGTTACGGGCAATGAAGTAGCTGCCGAAGCTCAGGTCCGGATTGGTGAAGATGCCCAGCAAGCCGCTTTGCGTGATGTAGTACAGATACAAAGGGACGTTCAGCACAATGGCAAACGTGTAGAACGTGCGCAAGACCTTGTTTAGATCCCATCGATGAATGTAGAGGCAGCCTGCAAGGATCGGTGCATAGGAGATGAAGAAGTTGCCATCGCGCCTGTAAAACTCGAAGGTCACGAGAGAGATCGGGTCGTACAGCAAGGTCGAGATCACAGCAAGCGCAGCGAACGCGACAAGCGGAGTGATGAACCGCGGATAGTTTCTGCCGAAGAAGCGCCAGCCGCACAAGAAGATTGGCAGCAAGCCAACCGCGCTGAGAGGCACAAGATTGGTGACGGTAAGAAATAACGCCAGCAGCGTTATGTAAGCCATTGCGGGTCCTTATGTTGAGACGGCGCACGGCCGTTCTTTTGACGACCGGCAAGATGCGGCCAGTACGGTACTGCAGGTCAGGTCAAGGTGGTCCACTAAAATGAAGAGCACACAACGCATGCGTCGCGCAGTCACGCGGGATTTTACCGGTCCCGGGTGACCCGTGGGACCGGCCAATTTAAATGTGGGGTCTTAGCGGAACCTGTTCGAGACCCACAATGCAGGAACGTTCAACTCTTATGCAGAGCGCGGCGTCTAAGACAGATGTTTTGGCGTAGAACAACGACCTGATGATTGAAGGAAGGTCACGCTAGCAATGTGTACGCGAGTGCCTCTGCTTATCGTGCAAAATGCTTGCGGTAATCACGTTGTTGATTTGAAAGCGTATTCACCTGTAAGGCCTTTAAATACAGTTTTCTTAATAGCGGTTCATGCAGGTAAATCAGAGCGTATTTTATTTACACACTGTCACATTATCAGCAATGCTGACGTATTGCGGCAGCCCTCCAGTAATTCCCTTGGCCAAGGTCGCGAGGATGACACACAGGTCCGCGCCAAAACCTCAACCCTTTACGCCAGGAAAACCCTAATGCAATTTACTCTGCATATGATTCGGTCATCGATCACGCGTTTTCGAAACCTGGTTGGCTCAGGAACGTCATGCGTTATCTCAGGCTAGCCGATGCGAGAGGGTCACTGCTTTCTGGTCCTCGCAAGCTCACGTTCAACGCTACCTTACTTCGCAATTTCAGTTGTTCCGGGTTTTCTTCTTCGCTGCAGAGCTTTGTCGCACAACATCTTTGGGCTGTTCAGGCCAGTTGCTTGCCGCTGTGTATCCGTATCTCAGATGCAGGACCTAAGTCGACTCAGGATGTTTGAAGGAACCTCCGGTTCATTCTTTAGACCTTAAGCGTGGCATTGGATGATCAAGCCGCGCTGCCAAAAAAAGTTTCAGGCGCATCCGGCGCAGTTGCGATTGCCAGCACGCCGATTCGCGCACGTACGGCACTCGTTGACGTAATCAAGCGAGCGCGCTCAGCCGACAACAACGGCACGATCCAAGCCGATCAAGCCAGGAGACGCATGACCTGCTGATTCGCATTTTCCAATGCGGGACGGGAATTGTCCGCGCGATGGAATCCACGACACATTGCAGGGCAAATTATTTACGCGTTTTCATCGCGCAGAAATATTGAGCGCGCAGAGAAACGCCCGGCAACGGGCTCAAGTACAAGGAATTTGAAAATGGACAAGCTTAAGTTGGGTACGGAAGATGCCGCAGGTGCAACAGTTGTGGAAGGCGCAGCAGATTGCAGCCGCCTCGTACAAGTGATCCTTGCGGGCGGTTCCGGCACGCGTTTGTGGCCCGTCTCGCGTGAACATTTTCCCAAGCAACTGATCGGCGTGATCGGCAACGAATCCTTGCTGCAGGCTACCGTGATGCGCATGAAAGGCTTTCCGGCGGGCTGGGAAGTGGCTGCCGACCCGGTCATTGTCTGCGGTGAGGATCATCGCTTTGCAACCGGCGAGCAAGTGCGTGCGAGCGGCGTGACGGCGCGTATTGTCGTTGAGCCTGCACGCCGCGATACCGCTCCGGCACTCACGCTTGCAGCATTGACCGCTTGCGCCGACGGCAACGATGCAATCCTCGTTGCAATGCCGGCGGATCACGCCATTGCCGACCTTGCTGCGCTTCACGGCGCGATCGATATCGCAGCACGTCATGCGCAAGCCGGCGAGATCGCCACGCTCGGGATTCCGCCGACACGTCCCGACACCGGCTTCGGCTACATCCGTCTTGGCGATTCGCTCGATCACGGCGCGCACATGATCGAACGCTTTGTCGAAAAGCCCGCAGCCGAACTCGCGGGCCAATATGTTGCGTCGGGCAACTACTGGTGGAACAGCGGCATCTTTATCGTGCGCGCGTCGGTATGGCTTGCAGCGCTCGAACAGCTTCAGCCGGACATGCACGCAGCATGCGTGGCGTCGTTCAAGGAGGCCACGCGCACCGACGAATACTTCCGCCCGAACGCAGCGGCGTTCGCAACGTCGCCATCCGACTCCATCGACTATGCGGTGATGGAACACCTCGGCAAGCCCGGTTCGCCGTTCAAGGGCGTGGTCGTGCCGCTCGAAGCAGGCTGGTCCGATCTCGGCTCGTGGGACGCCGTATGCGATGCACTGGAGAAGGACGAAGACGGCAACGTGGGAAGCGGCCGTGTGCTGTTCGAAGGCGCGACCGCGAGCTATGCGCGTTCGGAAGGCGGCAGGCTGGTTGCATGCGTGGGCACGAACAACATCATCGTGGTCGAGACGGATGACGCCGTACTCGTGGCCGACCGGTCACGCGTGCAGGACATCAAGGGCCTTGTGTCGCGTATCAAGCTGTCGAAGTCGCCCGAAGCGGACATGCACAGAAAAGTGCGCCGTCCGTGGGGCTTCTACGATTCCATCGACAACGGTCCGCGTTTCCAGGTCAAACGCATCGTGGTGAATCCGGGCGCTCGCCTGTCGCTGCAGATGCATCACCATCGCGCGGAACATTGGGTCGTGGTCACCGGAACGGCGCTCGTCACGCGCGGCGAAGAAGAAATTCTTCTCAGCGAAAACGAATCGGTCTATATCCCGCTCGGCGTGAAGCATCGGCTGGAAAATCCGGGCCGCGTGCCGCTCGAGATCATCGAGGTGCAGTCGGGCACGTACCTCGGCGAAGACGACATCGTCAGGTTCGACGACAAGTACGGCCGCAGCTAAGCAGGTAGCCAATCGTTCGGGGAGAAGAACATGCGCGGAATAAGCAAGCTACTAGCGAGGCTGTTCGACGTTTCGATGATCGTGGGCGGCGCGCTCATCGCTTCACAGATTCGTTTCGACGATGTATCGCAACGGAGTTTCTATCTGGCATTCGTGGCCTTTGCCGCGGCGTTTTCGCTTGCCGTGTTTCCGGCATTCGGCGTGTACGAATCGTGGCGAGGGCGCTCGAAAGGCGCGCTTGCCGGACAAGTCGCGCTGAGCTGGCTCATCGTGCAGGCTTGCGCCATGGCGTTGATGTTTTCGCTGCATCGCATCGACTTCGTGTCGCGCCTCTGGTTCGTGTACTGGACCGGCATTTCGGGCGCCGCGATGATCGCGGGACGCATGGTGACGCATACGGTGCTCGGGCGCGTACGCAATGCAGGGCTGAACTTGTCGCAGGTCGCTATTGCAGGCATTGGCGATCACTGCGATGCAATCGTTCGCAAGATCGATACAGCACCTGCCGCGGGCTTTCGTGCAACGGCTGCATTCAACGTGCAGGCCGGCACGAAAATGAACACCCGCGTGCCGGTGTTCGACGACCATGCGGCGTTCGCCAGTTATGTACGCACGCAGAACGTGGCTGAAGTCTGGCTCGCGTTGCCGCTGACGGAAGAACGCACGATCCTGAAACTGGTCGATGAGTTCCGCGACGACCTCATCAACATCCGTTTCATGCCGGACGTACGCACGCTTTCGCTATTCGAAGGCAGCGTGACGAGCCTGCTGGGCGTGCCGACGATCAACCTCGCTGCCTCACCATTGCCGCCGAATGCGCTGATGCAGAAAGAGGTCTTCGACCGCATCTTCGCAGCCGGTGCCTTGCTCGCTGTGTCGCCGATCATGATTGCGTGCGCGATTGCCGTGAAGCTCAGTTCGCGAGGCCCTGTGTTCTTCAAGCAACGCCGCAAGGGCGCCGATGGTCAGGTCTTCAACATCTACAAGTTCCGCTCCATGCGTCAGCATGTGCAGAAAGCAGGTGTTGTGGAGCAGGCCACGCGTGGCGATCCGCGCATCACGCGGGTAGGTGCGTTCCTTCGACGCACGAGCCTCGACGAGTTGCCGCAGTTCATCAATGTGCTGCGCGGCGAAATGTCGGTGGTCGGCCCACGCCCACATGCGCTGGAACATGACGACCTGTACCAGAAGGTCGTGTCGGGCTATATCCATCGATACCGGATCAAGCCGGGCATCACCGGCTGGGCGCAGGTCAACGGCTTTCGCGGCGAGACCGATCGGATCGAGAAGATGGAAGGGCGCGTTGCGCATGACCTGTATTACCTCGGCAACTGGTCATTCGGGCTCGACATGAAGATCATTGCTGCAACGGTGTTCAAGGGGTTTCGACACTCGAACGCTTATTAACAAGCGCTATTTGTGAAAGAAGAAGGGCAGCGAACGCTGCCCTTTTTTACGTCATCACCACGGCCGCACCACCATGCGCAGCGCGCCCTTGATCCCTGGCGTACTGGCGCTGTCGAAGGGAATGATCACATCCGGTGGGACGCCCTTCGTGAAGTCGATGGCAGTTATCTGCGTCGTGCCGTTCGCCCATCCGTATTCCACTGTCCATGGACTCGCCGCCGCATTGCCCGGCGGTGGTGTGACGCGAACGATCGCATTGCCCTGGAACAGGTCGGCGCCTTCATAATGTCCGTCAGGCCAGAAGCGCTTTTCGATTTCATAGTCAGGAACCTTGGCCGCGAAAATCATTGCGTACGAAAGCGTGGACGAACTTCGGTCGACGCGCGACTTCTTCGAAAGAAACACGCTGCCCAGATAGATCTTTCTTGCG